>JAEYQF010000310.1 GCA_023410155.1 Verrucomicrobiota bacterium
CCGCAAAACCCGGCGCGGCGTTTGGTGTTTACCTGGGGGTCGCGGCGTCCTGGTTGCCCGCGCATCAACGATGCGCGTAGGTGACGCTATCCCGAAGTTGTTTCACGCGGTCATGCGCTTCCTGCACGCCGGCGGCCTGCCGCTCGATGAGCGCGCGGGTTTCAGCGTCGAGGTAGAGGTTGTTGGTGGCATCGCGGAAATTGGCGACCGCGGCGTCTTCGCCTCGTTCGCATTCGGCGAGGACGGCATGCGGCTCGTTCTTCGACATCGCGGCTTTCAGATTGATCCAGCCGCGATGAAGCGTGCCGCTCACGCTGCCGCTCTTGTCGGGATCGCCGCCGAGGATGCGCACCTGCTCCTGGAGTTCGCGGATGTATTGGGCGCGTTGCGCCGCATAGTTGGAGAAGATGCGCGAGAGCTCGGCGTCCTTCGCGTCTTCGGCCGCGGTCTTGAAGCCGTGCTGGCCGTCTTTGCAGGTCTCGATCAGGTCGTTGAGAACGGAAATGGTTTTTTCATTCGTCGATTTCATGGGAGGAATGCGGGTAGGGTTGGCTTGTATTCAAGAAAGCTGGACGCCTTCCGGTTCGCGTATCGCGTGCCAAGTGCGCCGGCTGAGCCGAAGTCGCTGTCTGCCAACGCACGCGAAAAACGCGCGGGGCGACCGACGTTGCAGGTTGCATGACCGGAGCGCGCAAACGGAGAAACCTGCATGCTCCTTCGTCTGGCACCGGGCATGAAAAAAGCCGCGCCCGGAGGCGCGGCTGGAGGAGCGAAGCGAGCTCGCGATATTACTCGTTGGCCGGCGCGGGCGTGTCCGCCGCGGGCGCAGAAGCCGGAGCCTCCTTCAAGCGCCACACGACCGAGTTCATCAGATACGGGCGCGGAGCGATGGACCACTTGTAGTTGGCCACCTGGTCTTCGGATTCGAACGAGATCGCGATATTCCAGCGGGATTCGACCGGCTGGCCGTTGCGCTTGGACGGGCTGAATTTCCACGTTTTGACCGCGTTTGTGGCGACCTCCTCAAACTGCGGGTGCGAGGCGCGCAAGGTCCGCACGGCCTTTACCTGGCCGGAGGTGTCGATCGTGAGCTCGAGCACCGCGCCGCCGACGACGCCTTGTTCGTGCAGGTCGGGCGGATACAGCGGAGCCACGCCTTCGGACCGGTCCCAGACGGGCAGCGTCAGATCGCGGTTGGCTTCGGGCTGGTCACCTTCGACGGGGAAATTGAACGGCATGCGGGCGCGAAACGGCACGGCTTTGCCGTTCTTGACCCGCGGTGGCATCGTGGCGGTGCGCGCCAGCGAAAACGCGATGCTCGTGAGCACCCCGCGGCTGGTCGGATCGTTGCTCTCGAAGACGGTGGCGTCTACCGGGGAGCCTTTCTCGTCGAACTCGACATCGAGCACGACCTGGTAGCCGGGCTTAGGCGTCGCGGCGGCAGCCGGGGGAGTCTGCGCGGAAGCGAGGCCCGCGGCCGCGAACGCACAGGCCAGAACGAGGAGGGAACGGAGAGTCTTCATGGGGAGCGCGCACGTTGGCGCGGTGCAGTGCGGGTGACCATCCCAAATCTCGGGGGGTTCCGCCGCGACCGCGGGCCAGCGAGGCATTGACCGGGCGCGAGGCGTCCGCCATGTCTTCCCGCTTATGGCCGATACACCCGCACCCGCCGAAGTCACGATGGACAACCTGGTCGCGCTCGCGAAGCGCCGCGGTTTCGTGTTTCAATCCTCCGAGATCTACGGCGGCCTCAACGGCTTCTTCGACTACGGCCCGCTCGGCGTGGAGTTGAAGAAAAACATTCGCGACTGCTGGTGGAACGACATGGTCCGCCGCCGCGACGATATCGTCGGCATCGAGAGCTCGATCATCATGCACCCGAAGGTCTGGGAAGCCTCGGGCCACGTCGCCGGCTTCACCGATCCGCTGGTGGATTGCAAAGTCTCCAAGCAGCGCTTCCGCGCCGACCAGCTCTTCTTCTCTCCCGTCGTCGTCGATGGCAAAACGGTTGGTTACGTCTCCGCGCTCGAGTCCGAGAAAACGACCGAGGACCTCCAGGCCGCGGCGGAAACCTTCAAGCGCAAGAAGGCCATCCAAGGCACGCTCGCTCCAGTGCAACCGCGCGACATGACCGAGGCGCAGCCCGACGAGATTGCGCTCATCCCCTCGCCCGCGACGGGCGAACCCGGCAGCCTCACGCCGCCGCGCGCGTTCAACATGATGTTCGAGACGCACGTCGGCCCGCTCCGCGATTCGTCGTCGGTCGCCTATCTGCGTCCCGAGACCGCGCAGGGCATGTTCGTCGATTTCAAGAACGTCGTGGACACCGGCCGCGTGAAACTGCCCTTCGGCATCGCGCAGGTCGGCAAGTCGTTCCGTAACGAGATCACACCGCGCAACTTCATCTTCCGCTCGCGCGAGTTCGAGCAGATGGAGATGGAGTATTTCATCCACGAGGACGCCGACTGGAAGAAGGCGCACGACGAGTGGATCGAGTGGTGCCGCCAGTGGCTGCTCTCGATCGGCCTGCCCGAGTCGCACCTCTCGCTCTACGCGCACCCGAAGGAGAAACTCTCGTTCTACTCCAAGGGCACGGTCGACATCATGGTCAAGTATCCGTTCGGCGTGCAGTAGCTCTGGGGCATCGCCGCGCGCGGCAACTACGACCTCACGCAACACGCCCAGGCCTCCGGCAAACCTCAGGAGATCTTCGACGAGGCGACGAAGAAGAAATTCGTGCCGCACGTGATCGAGCCCGCAGTGGGCACCGACCGCATCTTCCTCGCCGTCCTCTGCGCCGCGTATGCGGAAGAGGATGTGAAGGACGAGAAGGGCAACGTCGAGAAACGCACGGTGCTTCGCCTCTCGCCGCGCGTCGCGCCGGTGAAGGTCGCCGTGCTCCCGCTACTCAAGAACAAGGAGCAACTCGTCGGCCGCGCGAAGGAGCTCTACGCAAAACTGAAGCGCAAATACGCGGTGTTCTACGACGAGGCGGGCGCCATCGGCCGCCGCTACCGTCGGCAGGACGAGATCGGCACGCCCTGGTGCGTCACGATCGACTTCGACACGATTGAGAAGGACGGCACGTTCACGCTGCGCGACCGCGACACGATGGAGCAGAAGCGCATCAGCGAAGCCGAGCTCTTCGCCCTCCTCGACGAGAAGGTGTATTGAGGTGGAGCCCGGCGCTTCCCCGGATCGGAACGTTCTCTTCCGAAGAACCCGCCGCCCGCTCGGCGGGTTTTTTTGGGCTATTTCTCGACCACCGGGACACGGAGATCACAGAGAATTCCCAAGAAGTTCCGCGCTCTGTATCCTCTGTGTTTTCTGATCAAGCCCCACAAAAAAGCACCCCGGCTGGTCGGCCGGGGTGCTTCAACAGGTTCTTACGGGATCAAGTCTCTCAGAAGCGATGCGTGATGCCCGCCATGATGTTGTGGTCGGCAAACGCGGCGCTGACCGCATTGGTGCGGCCGGCGCGGTTTTCGTCCACGCTCAGCCAACGGTGACGGTAGGTCGTGATCGGCACGGACACAAAGATGCTGGTGGCGCCGAACGAATACGCCACGCCCGGCTCCACGGCCAAGCTGAAGCCCGGACGACGGAAGCCCGCGTCGGAACCGATCACGTCACGGGGCGGCTGGCCCTCCATGCGCAAACCGAGCTGCAGGCTCAAACCCTGCACACCGAGAGGCTGACCGACCGAGAACCCGGCGCGCGCGATGAAGTAGTCGGGCACACTCGAATCGGTGTTCGGGACATACGGGCCAGCGCCGGTCCACTGATTGTTCACGCCGTTGCCTCCGCGGGGATTCAACAGATAGGTCAGCTCGCCGTAAACGAGGGTGCTCGAGTTGCCCAGGTAGTGAAAACCTTCCGCGCTCAGGGCGATGCCCAGACCGCCATCGCCCGGCTGGATCGCGAGGTCCGCAGGGCCGGTGCGCCAATCGAGGCGTTGCGGGCTGCCAGGAGGCGCGACGTTCACCAGGCGCTTGGTCTGGGTGTCGTAGTTGCCGGTGGGTAGTTTCAGGCCGGCGCCAAGGCGCAGGTTGCCTTTCGGATGCGTGGCCGGATCGAACATCCAGCGACGGAGCGTCACGGCGACGTCGCCCACGCCGCGGGCCTTGTCGGCGGAACCGGTGTAGGGCGGGATCGGGCTGCGGTCGAACGTGCCGGTTTGGTAAGGCACGCTGACGGTGAGCGAGGTGCGCTCAGTGAACGCACGCGTCAGCGAAAGATCCCAGATCGTGCGCTCCACGCGGGGGGCGTTGGCGGGCACATTTTCCTCGTTGTCGTCGTAGAAATGGCGTTCCGCCTCGTAGGAGCGATACGTGAGGCTCACTTCCCATTGGCCGGGTTGGAGGTAACCGGCTTTGCCGGTGCCTCCGGTGATCGGCGGGCTGACGCGGGTGGCCATGCAGCCTTGGCCGTAGGAGGAAACCGCCGGCAGCAAGGCCAGCGCGATCACTCCGAGGGTAGATAAGAGACGTGGTTGGGTAGTCAGGGAGGTAGTCATGTATTCGGTGTGTGGGATACCCGCTGGCGAAAGGGCACCAGCGGGTGCGCGGAGTTGTCAGGCCCTGACTCGCGAGAAAACCGGTCCGTGGCTGAGCGCCGTAACTTCGGGGCGAACTGCCGATACTTGGCAAAGTTCTGCCATTTTGCGGCAGACGAACCGCAGCCACACGGGCAAACAGCGCGGGAGGGTCGACTGAACCCACAAAGCACACAGATCTCGGGGGCGGAGCGGTTCTCCCATGGGGTGAACTCTATGCCCCCTGGGGTTTTTCTTCCCCAGGTCCGACCCGGTGCGGACCTTCGCTCGACGCGAGCCGCACCCTGTCCCGATCCTGTGCCGTCTCCCAAGGACGCGCGAGAAGAGGAAAAACGGTGCAGTTGCCGCCACAGGCGACCGACGCGGGACTATGTTTTTCAACGTGCCACCCAAGCGTGGTCGAGCGACATACTTTACGTCAGCCGTTCCCCACCCCGCCATGACTCCACCCGCGACGCCGATCCAAGGTCAGCTCGTCATCACCCCGACGACCCGAAGCAGTTGCCAAAGAGCTCGCTGGCGTTCTCTAGCCACCCGCCGAGGGATCAGGGGCCCGAAAGTCCCGAATCACCGTGCAACTAAATCACAGGCCCAGCGTCGGTCTCGCTGGATTGATCGTTAAATCCACGCTTATCTCTATCTGTTTCCCATGAGCCTCCCCCGCTTGATCCCCACCCGCGCGCTCGCCGTCGCATGCTCGCTCGCCGCGATGCTCGGCGCGTTTTCTTTCTCCGCCTCTGAAAGCTTGGGGGCTCCCGACTCGAGCGCGGCCGAAGCGCTCGCCTCGACCGGTCGCGAGCGCATCCGGCTGGACACCGGCTGGCGGTTCGCGCTCGGGCACGCGACGGATCATGCCCGGGATTTCAATCACGGCACGGGCTACTTCTCGTATCTGGCGAAGACGGGCTTCGGCGACGGTCCCGCCGCCGTGTCGTTCGACGATCGCGGCTGGCGCAGCGTCAATGTCCCGCACGACTGGGCGGTGGAGTTGCCGTTCGACGGCCGCGGCACCGCGAGCCACGGCTTCAAGGCGCTCGGCCGGCATTTCCCCGAAAACAGCGTGGGCTGGTATCGCCGCACGTTCCACATCCCGCATTCGGATCTCGGGCGGCGCATCCGGCTCGATTTCGATGGCATTTATCGCAGCGCGCGCGTGTTCGTGAACGGTTTCTTCGTCGGCGAGGAGCCGAGCGGCTACGTCGACGCGAGCTACGATATCTCCGAATACCTGAACTACGGCGGCGAGAATCTCATCGCCGTCCGCGTCGACGCCACGATGGAGGAAGGCTGGTTCTATGAGGGCGCGGGCATTTATCGCCACGCCTGGCTGGTGAAAACCGATCCGCTCCACGTCGCGCTGCACGGCACATGGATCCGCAGCGAAGTCGCGGACGATTTCTCCGCCGCCGACCTGATCGTCGAGACGCGCATCAACAATCACGGCCGCTCCGCCACCCCCTACATACTCGCCCACGAGATCGTCGGGCCCGACGGCCGCCTCCTCGCGCACGCGACCTCCGCTGCACCGGAGCTCGCCGCCGGCGGGCTCGCCACCCACACCGAAAAACTCTCCCTCGCGAAACCGCAGCTCTGGTCGATCGAGACGCCTACGCTGCACAAACTCGTCACGACCGTGCGTCGCGGCACCAAGGTGGTCGACCGCTACGAGACGCCGTTTGGCATCCGCACGATCAAGTTCGACCCGGACAAGGGCTTCTTCCTGAACGGCCGTCATGTCGTGCTCAAAGGCACCAACAATCACCAGGACCACGCGGGCGTCGGCGCCGCGATTCCGGATGCGTTGCAGGATTTCCGCATCCGCAAACTCAAGGAAATGGGCAGCAACATCTACCGCGCCTCGCACAATCCCGCGACGCGCGAGATTCTCGAGGCCTGCGATCGTCTCGGCATGCTCGTCATCGACGAGAACCGCCTCATGGGCATCAACCCGTATCATCTCGGCCAGCTCGAGCGCATGATCCGTCGCGATCGCAATCACCCGAGCATCGTCCTCTGGTCGATCGGCAACGAGGAATGGGGCATCGAGGGCAACATCAAGGGCGCGCAGATCACCGTGCCGATGCAGGATTTCGTGCACCGCCTCGATCCCACGCGCCGCGTGGTCGCCTCGATCAGCGGCGGCTGGGGTGGCATTTCCTCCAAGATCGAAGTCGCTGGCGTGAACTACGTCATGCAGGCCAACATCGACAAACAGCACGCCGAATATCCCGAACAAATCATTCTCGGCACCGAGGAAACGACCACGCAGCAGACGCGCGGCATCTATTTCACCGACGCCGCCAAGGCCCATCTCTCTCCGCAGGAAGACGGCTCCTCGCGCGGCAACTGCGAGTTCGGATGGAAATACTATCTCGAGCGTCCGTGGGCCGCGGGCGTGATCTACTGGACCGGCTTCGACTACCGCGGCGAGCCCACGCCGTTCGGCTGGCCCGCGATCGGTTCGCAATTCGGCATCCTCGACCAGTGCGGTTTTCCGAAAGACAGCTTCTTCTACCTGAAATCCTGGTGGGCCGACGAAACCGTGCTCCACTTGCTCCCGCACTGGAACTGGCCCGGCCGCGAAGGCGAAACCCTCGAAGTCCGCGCCCACAGCAACTGCGAAGAGGTCGAACTCTTCCTCAACGGCGCCTCGCTCGGCCGAAAGAAGATGGAGCCCAACGGCCACCTGTCATGGAATGTTGAATACAAACCCGGCACGCTCCTCGCTCGCGGCTATCGCGGCGGCAAGGAGATCGCCACGACCAAGGTCGAAACCACCGATGCTCCCGCCGCCGTCACGCTGGTTCCCGACCGCACCAAGCTCGTTGCCGACGGACGCGATGTTTCCGTCATCACCGTCGAGGCCCGCGATGCGAAGGACCGCCTCGTGCCGACCGGCAATGTGCCCGTGACGTTCACCGTGCGCGGTCCGGGCCGCATCGTCGGCGTCGGCAATGGCGATCCGTCGTCGCACGAGCCCGATGTCTATCTCGCCAGCGTGCGCACCGTGAATCTCGGTTCGTGGGAAGCGCCCGACGGCTCGGTGAAGACTGGCCAGAACGTGTTTGAAGCGACGTTCGACGCCCCGACGCTGGCCGAAGGCGAGACCGCCACGCTGCTCCTCAACGCGCTCGGCACGAACCAGACCGCCACGCTCAACGGCAAACCGCTTCACCAAAACGCCGCGCCCGAGAAAGCCCGCAGCACGCTCGCGCTCGGCGCCGGCATGCTCCACAAAACCGGCAACGTGCTCCGCATCGAAGCCACGCGCTACGAAGACTGGGGTATGCGCGACAGTTTGAAACAACTCTGGCCCGCGATGCTCCGCATCGACACGCCCGCGCCCGCCTGGAAGCGCACGACCTTCAACGGCCTCGCCCAAGTGATCGTCCAATCCACCGGCGAGCCTGGCGAAATCGTCGTCGAAGCGAAGAGCGAATCCCTGAAGCCCGCAGCCACGACGCTCGTCGCGCGGTGAGCTTCCCGGCCTCTTTCTCGTTCCTCTTTATCTTTCACTTTCTTCGGCTGGAAACCGTTCCAAACTGCTGACGAAAGAGGAAGAGAGAGAGCTCCAAACACTCGGGCCTCTTGCCGTGGAGGGACGACTCCGTGTCGTCCGCCTGACGACCGGAACACCTCCGAGCTCACCACCGATTCCACGGATGCTGACGGATACATTCGGACCAGCCGTGCCAATTCGTCCAATCGGTGGTCCTTCACGCGCGGCTGCCCTGTAGGCCAGCTCGCTGAGCTGGCTGTCCTTCAAATCCGCCACGTCAGCGACGTGGCCTACAACTCAAATCGCCGGAACCCGCCCCTCTCACCGCGCGCGATTTCCTCGCGGCGGCCACTCGGGCAGCGCGACGCGCTCGCGGCGTTTCTGCTCCTCGCGCAGCCGCACCCGCTCGCTCGCCGGCACGGCGAAACCGGTGTCGGACGGAATCACGCAACCCGCGCGTCCCGGCACGCAGTCGGTCTTGAGACGCAAACACGCATCCTCCTCGGGCGCGAAATGGGGACAGGAAAAGCTCATGGCTGATTCGTGATGTCGGCCTAGCTTACCGCAGGGCTGAAAGGCCGCGCCTTGATCCCGCTCAAGACGCCGCGAAGTCCGATTTCTCGCGAAGGGCTGCGAACATTCCCATCACGTCCCGAGTCGCGGCAAGGTCCGCACCGGGTCGCGCCCGAATCCATCCCGAGGTCTGCCTCGATGCGCGCCGTGCCGCGCCATTGCCCGGCACGACTCAGGCCGAGCTTCTGCGACCAGCCGCACCGCGGGGGGGGGGGAAAGCCGGGAGATTTTCCTGACTCTGCACACTTGGCGGACTCGCCCGTTTATGCAGGATCGGCGGCGCCTCGTGAGCTGCATGCCCAGTGTCCCCTGGGCCTCACCTCAACCCGTTCGGCGATCCCCCACACCGGGCCGATACGACAGCTCACGCGAGGCTCAACCCGCCCCGGGCGCGCACGCGTCCGGCGGTTTCGTCCCATGCAAACCAGGTTCCTTGCTGCTCTCACCCTTATCTCCGCGCTCTGCTTCGCCGGTTGCGCGTCTTACAAGGGAGGCGCCGTCCAGCTTCGCGACGCCTCACAATTCGCCAACGCGCAGAAATCCGCCGGCGTCGAAGCTGGCGCCGAAGCGTTCACGAACGAAGCCAAGGTGAAGGAAGTGTTCTACGCCAACGTCACCGAACAAGGTTTCTTCCCCGTCGAGGTCGCGCTCTACAACGGCTCGGACGCCCGGGTGTTTTTGCAAAAAGACCGCCTGGAACTCGTCTCGAGTTCGGGCGCCGTGGTCCGACCGGTCTCCGTCACGGCCATGATCAACGAATTCGAGAAGAACAAGATGGCTTACGCGCTCCTCGGCTTCGGCATCTTCAGCTACATGTCGGCCGAAGAGGCGAACAAGAAGATGGCCGCCGACTGGTCGGACAAAGAGCTGCCGCGGGAAACGGTCGTGAATGCCAGCCGGCGCGCTTCGGGATTTGTCTACTTCCGGCTGCCGAAGGGTGAAAAGCCGACCGGCATGCGGCTCGTGGTCCCGGTCGAAAACCTCGAATCGAAAGCGACACAGGCCTTGGAGCTCCAGCTGTAGAGCGCAGCGGCGATCCTCCCCCGGCTTTATCATTCCGCAGAACTGCGACCCGGAGGTTCGTCCTTCGGGTCGCGTCGTTTTGTTCGGGTCTAGAGCCCGTCCTGCTTGCTCTCACGAACGCGTGGCCGCTCTCGCGCCGGAGGGTCACCGTCAACGACCGCGGACCTGAGTTCGCTGCCGGTTTCGCCAGCGCACATCAGTCACTGCCTCGAATTCCGTTCGAGTCTCGCCCGTCTTAACTCGCCTGTCGGGGCGCACGCGGTTTGCGAAGCATGGGCACGAGCGTCGGCGAGGATCCCACCTGGATCCGGCCCAGCACCTCGAAGCCGTGTCGTTGATAGAACGCGATGTTGCGCGGATTGCTGGACTCGAGGTAGGCGGGCGAACCCTCCGCATCGCAACGGGCGAGTCCATGAGCCAGAAGCTTTGCGCCAAGGCCCTGGCCCTGGCGGGCAGGGTCGACTCCCATGAGCGGCAAATACCAGTGCGCCTCTCGCGGATGGAAGCTCGCCATCTGTTCGCCCATGCCGGCGGCGTCCTGCTGAATGGAGGCGGGAGCCGTCCGCTCGATCAACGAGCCCAGCGCTTCCTCATCGGAGGTCACGCCCGGCGGCAGCCAGAGTGCGACCCCTGCCAGCCCATCGATCGCATCGGCCGTGCCGAGGGCAAATGACTTCCCGCCAAACGCGCGAGCGAGAAGGGGCATGGCCCTGAGAAAGTCTGCGGGCTGCGGCCACGACCAGCGGGCGACGGGATCGTTGCCAAAGGCGAGGACGAGCACCGCGAATGCAGACTCCGTAGAGGCTTGATCGATCGGGTAGACGGCGGAAGTGGGCTCCATAAAGAGGATAACAGAGGCGGTAATCGCGACGAACGGAGGTTGTGTCTTCGGGAGGCAACGAAGGAGCCCGTGCGATTCGGACACACGGGCGCCAACAGGTTGCGCAGACGGTCGAGCTGCAGCTGCAGGCCGAACTCGGCAACAGCGGTGGAAGAAAACGCCGCACCTCCAACCGGACGCCGCCCTGCGAATTCTGAGTAGGGGTGAGTCGAGCGCGGGTGGTCGATCGGTCCACCCGCGAGCACCCACGCGTTGGCCGAGATTGAGGGCACGAGTTCACTTCGGCCCGGTCGGACAGGGTCCTCCTTCGCCCGGATTGCCTCGATTGCTTTTCGGGCGATAACATCCGCTCCATCTTCCCTTCGATGAAACGTCTCCTTCCTGCCCTCCTCGCTCTGACTGCCGCAATCTCACTGCCGCGACCCGCAACGGCCGCCGACCTCGCTACGCCGCACGTCGCCGTCTACGGCACGGCGGTGACGCAGGCGAGGCCCGACCTGCTTCGCTGGAGCGTCACGGTCTCGAACACCGGACCCGAGCTGGCCGCGGTCTCGGAAGAGCACGCGAAGCAGACCGCCGCGGTGCTGCGGCTGCTCGGCACCAAGACGATCAAGCCGGAGGAAATCCAGACCTCGGGCATGCAGTTTTCCGAGAACCGCGAATTTCAGGAGAACCGCTGGGTGAAGAACGGCTACATCGCGACCACGCAGGTCGCGTTCACGCTGCGCAATCTCGCGGAATATCAATCCACCTGGACCGAACTCGCGCGTCTGCCCGGCGTGTCGGTCAACGGCGTCTCATGGGACCTCGATGACCGCACTTCGGTGCAGAACAAAACCCGCCTCGAAGCGCTTCGAAGCGCCAAGGCCAAGGCGGAGGAGATGGCCCGCGCACTCGGCGTGCGCATTTCGACGCCGCTCGCGGTCGAGGAAGAGCCCATCGACGAGCCGATGATGCAGCGCGGCATGGTGAATACCTTTCTCGAGAAAGCGGGCGGCGACGCGGGCGGCGATCCCATCGCGTCCGGGCAGATCGCCATCCGCATCCGCGTGCGCGTGGTGTTTCAGCTCGAAACGTCGTCCTGAGGCGCCTCGGGCCGCCGGCCCTGGACACCCGAGCGCAGACCGCAACGTCGCCGCTCTCAGTCGCGTTACTTCGAACGGAGGGAGCGACGGCGCCAGATCGCCAAGCCCAGCACACCCGCACCCGCGAACGCGGCATACGTCGACGGCTCGGGGATGGGTGAAAAATTCAACGAGTTGAGGATGATATTGGCTGTCGGGCCATTGAGGGCGAAGCCTTCGTCGGCCCAATCGTAGCCAAGCACGAGGACGGCTCCGGCGCCGTAGCGCCCGCCGAGAATCGCCGGCGTGCCTCCGTCATAGGTGGCATAGACCGTGGCCGCGGGGTCGATTGGGGCGAAAAAGCGGAAAAACTCGGTGCTGCTATTCTCGGAGTAGGACGCACCCACATTCCGCGTCAGTCCGGCGGCGCTGCCTGCGTCGGTGAAGGTGATGACCGTGCCGGTGTCGACGTAGCCTCCGTCGATGTCGCGCGTGGTTCCGAGCATCTGCGCCGTGTTGAGCACCCAATCGGCGGCATCCCACTCCGTGATGAGCAGGCCACCGCTCGCAACGAAGTCCTTCAACGCGTCATCTCCCGGCGTGCGGATGAGAACCACTGCGGACAAACCCGAGTAATCGCTGGGCGAGAACTGCACCGTGTAGCCGGCATCCGAGAGCACTTGCTCGATCAAGCCATCGCTCCCGGAGGAGTTGGAGCCGACGATGCCAATCGTCTCCGCGACAGCCTGGATCGAGGCGAAAAGCGCGAGCGAGACAGCCGCCGCGCGCAGGAAAACGCGTGTATTCATGAAGTGGAGACAGAGAGCATCCCGCACGGCGAGGGCGCCTCAATCCCCGAGGAGCGGACTGGCGCAAGGAAGGCTGCGGAAACGAGATTGCGTCCGTTTTTTCCCGGCGCCTGCACCGGGTCCGGGATGGTGCGCCGCGCCGGTCCACGCTGCGGCTTGGGTCGGCGCCCGGTTTGGACCGGCTCGAGCCAACGACCGGCACGACTCAGTCCGCCGGCCGACGCCGGAAGGAGCATGGGGGCGCGGCCCCACCCCTCTCCGACAGGCACTTTCGCCTTCGTCGGAGGACAATAAACCGGAGGCCCCGCGTCATGATTCTCAACTCCCGCCCCACCCGTTTCCTGATCACCCGTATCGCACGAGCCTACGGCTTCTTAGACCCGGTGGCATTGATGGGAAAATTGCGGGGTTTTGCCCAGCCTTCGGAGGTGGCCGAGCCCATCGAATTGCTTCGCGCCGGCATGCTGTTTCACGCGCGAGGTCTGGTGAACACGAAGGCGATCCAGAACAATCTGGACTGGGTGTGGCCCTACTGGGTCGAGCGGCAGTTCAATCCAACCGATGCGTCGTTCATCCCGCGCGCATTTTCCTTCAGCCACATCAACCTGACGCATCGCAACTGGACGGCGGTGGGCGTGCCAGATGTGCCTTTCTACCCCATCGTGGACCCGCGCGGGCTCGTGACCCCGTTGTTTGACGGTTGGTCGCTCGATGTGTGGTTCGTGCCCGCGACGGGTTCGGTGTTGTTTCCCTCGAAGCTCGCGGAGTTCGAGCAGCATCTGCAGCTCGACGGGAATCTCTGCGTGATCTCGGCGGCGGAGCGTGGTGGCGTGCGCATCGAGTCGCGCGTGCAACTGGATTGGGACGGCGACGCTCCGTCGTGTCGCATCAAAATCGCCGTGCACGGTGCCGGCGACGGCGCCGTGGCGGTCGCGCTGCGGCCCTACAATCCCGAGGGCGTCAGTTTCGTCGACTCGGTCGCCGTGTCCGGCGATCGGCGAGCGTGGATCGTGAACAAGAAACATCGGGTGGAGTTCGACCGCGTGCCGGTGCGGCACTTGCTGTCGCGTTACGCCGATGGCGATGTGTCGCTGCGCCTGGCCGAAAACATCGCCCTCCAGGAGATCGAGTGCGGGGTGAACATGGCGACAGCCGCGGCGCTGTTTCCCGTGGCGGAGTTGCGCGAGCAATCGCTGGTGGTGCGCACGCCGATCTACGACGAGCTCGATCCGAAGAAGCGCCCGCACTTCGCGCAAACCGCCACCTGGTCGGAAGCGCTCGCCCCGCTCGCGCGGCTGCAGTGCTCCAATCGCGAGGTGCAGCGCCTCTACGATCTGGCGCTGGCCAATACGGTGTTGCATGCGCCGCAGGAGGTGTATCCCGGGCCGTATACCTACAAACGGTTCTGGTTTCGCGACGCGGTGTTCATCTTGAATGCGCTGCTGTCGCTGGGTGGCGTGGAGCGCACGCGGCGGGTGATGGGCGAATTCGCGCCGCGACAACGGCGCGACGGCTATTTCCTTTCGCAGGAAGGCGAGTGGGACAGCAACGGCGAGGCGCTGTGGATGTATCACCGCTTTGCGGAGCTCACAGGCGAAGCGCTACCGGACGCCTGGATGCAGGCGGTGACAAAGGGCGCGCAGTGGATCGCCCGCAAACGTCTGCCGCGGGACGGCCAGCATCCCGCCGCGGGTTTGCTGCCGGCGGGATTCAGCGCGGAGCACCTCGGGCCAAACGATTTTTATTATTGGGACGACTTCTGGGGAGTGGCGGGATTGCGTTCGGCCGCAGCGCTGCTGCGGCGCACGCAGCCGAAGTTCGCGGAGGAGTGCGCGCGCGAGGCGGAGGATTTTCTGGCCACGATCGTGCGTTCGTTTCCCGCGGGAGCACACCGGCGCTTTCCGGGCGCGGTCCCAGCCTCGCCGAAACGGCGCATGGATTCAGGGGCGGTGGGCTCGCTCGTGGCCGATTATCCGCTGCAGCTTTTTCCGCGCGGTGACGACGGGATCATGCGCACGGTCGAATATCTCTGCGAACATTGCATGCACGGAGGCGGGTTCTTCCAGAACATGATCCACTCCGGGATCAACGCCTACCTGACCATCCACCTCGCCCAAGTGAAACTGCGCGCCGGTGATCCCGCCGGTGCATGGGCGTTGATGGACCAGG
The DNA here is from genome assembly GCA_023410155.1 of Verrucomicrobiota bacterium. Taxonomy (GTDB): domain Bacteria; phylum Verrucomicrobiota; class Verrucomicrobiia; order Opitutales; family Opitutaceae; genus Opitutus. The sequence continues at coordinate 14,534 of JAEYQF010000310.1, forward strand.
TGGTGGCGTTTGCCTCCCCGACCGGCCAGTGGCCGGAGGCAATCCATCCGCTGACGGGCGGAGGCTGCATGGGAGACGGTCAGCACATCTGGGCAGCGGCGGAGTGGCTGATGCTCATCCGCAACCTGATCGTGCGTGAGGAAAACGACGGCCTGGTGATCGGCGCCGGCCTGCGGCCCGAGTGGCACCGCGACGGGGAGTTCGTTTTCGGGCCGACCCTTACGCCCCACGGGCCCGTTACCGTGCGAGTAAGGGGAAGCGCGGCGCGGGTGAGCGTCTCCATCGAAGGCGCTTGGCGCACGCAACCTCCACACCGGGATGTATGTCTACCCGGCTGCTCACCGTTGGTCGTCGAGGCCGGGGACATGCGCACCGAGTTCGCACTCGAACGCCTGCCCGGCTCCGAAACCGCCTCATGAAAGCCCGCCCAAATTTCCTCCCACTGTCCTCCCGAATCGCCGCCCCACCCGCGGTCGCCTGCCTGCGTGAAGGCCCTTTCAGGCCGCGCGCCTCCTTATGAAAATCTGCATGATGACGAATACCTACCTGCCGCACGTCGGTGGGGTGGCCAAATCCGTCGCGACATTCACCGAACAATACCGGACGCTCGGACACGACGTCCTCGTGGTCGCGCCCGAGTTCGAGGGCAAGCCGCTCCCGAAACGTGTCGAGTCACTCGTCGAGCGGGTGCCGGCGATCCAGAAGTTCAACGGCAGCGATTTCTCCGTGCGCCTCCCGCTCGCGGCCGGCTTGTCTGACCGGATCGACGGCTTCAACGCCGACATCATCCACGCGCATCATCCCTTCCTGCTGGGCGACACCGCCCTGCGCCTCTCCGTCGGCAAAGCCGCACCCGTGATCTTCACGCACCACACGCGCTACGAGGACTACACGCACTACGTCCCGTTCGACTCACCGGCATTAAAAGAGGTCGCGATCCATCTCTCCACTCACTTCGCCAATCTCTGCGACGGCGTGATCGCGCCGAGCGAGAGCATCGCGGAACTGATCAAGAGCCGCGGCGTTGAGACGCCGATCCGTGTCGTGCCCACTGGCATCGATGTCGACGCCTTTGCCGCGGGCGATGGGCCGAAGTTTCGGCGCAAGGTCGGCCTCCCCGCGCGCGCCTTCGTGGTCGGCCACGTGGGCCGGCTCGCACCGGAAAAGAATCTCGGTTTTCTCTCCAAAGCGGTCGCGGAGTTCCTCAGCACGCACACGGATGCGTGGTTTCTCGTCGTCGGCGCCGGTCCGTCCGAAGACGAAATCAAGAAAGCCTGCGAGGACCGTGGCGTATCCGAACGCCTCGTCATGGCCGGCAAGCAAACCGGCCGCGCGCTCGCCGATGCCTACCAGGCGATGGATGCGTTTGTGTTCGCCTCCTTCAGCGAAACCCAGGGCATGGTGCTCGCCGAGGCGATGGCCGCCGGTCTGCCGGTGGTGGCCCTCGACGCAAGCGGTGTCCGCGAGGTGCTGCGGCATAACAAAAACGGTTTCATGCTCAGCCCGAAGACGACGCCGAAACGCTTCGCCGCGGCGATCGAGCGCCTGAAGTCCAACCCGGATCGTGCCGCGGCGCTCGCCCGCGAGGCGCGGCGCACGGCCGAGTCGTTTTCCGCCACGCTTTGCGCGGAGCGCGCCCTCGATTTCTACACCGAAGTGCGCCGGGCCACCCGCCGCGAGCGGATGCTCCTCGAGCAGAGTCCGTGGAACCAATGGGTCGAGCGGCTGCGCGTCGAATGGAACCTGCTCGCCGAAAAAACTCAGTCGATCGTAGACGCGGTCAACGCCGTCACCTGACCCGGCCGGCCGCATGTTCGCGAAGCTCGAATCCTATTTCCACGGTTTCCGACGCCGACTCAGTCGGAGCGAGTGGGCGATCCGTCACCTGGGTCTTCCGCCTTCCGAGGGCACGAGCGAAGAGCCCGGGCTGTTGATGATCCAGATCGACGGCCTCGCGCGCTCGCAGCTCGAAAAGGCGATCGCGAAAGGGCGCATGCCTTACCTGAAGCGCCTGCTCACGCGTGAAAAACACCAGCTGCATACATTCTATCCGGGCTTGCCCACCACGACGCCGGCGGTGCAGGCCGAGCTCTACTACGGCGTGCGGTCCGCCGTGCCTGCCTTCAGCTTTTTCGACCGTCAGTTGAAGAAGGTCGGGCGCATGTGGGACCCCGATTGGGCCAAAGCCCGGGAATCCGCGTGCGCCAAGGAGTCGGAGGGCCTGCTGCGTGGCGGCAGTTCCTGGTCCAACATCTACACCGGCGGGGCCGGCCAGGAGGAGAGTCATTTCTGCGCCGCGAGCATCGGCTTCGGCGACATGTGGCGCACGGGCAAGATCAGGAATATCCTCGTGTTCACGGTGCTGCAGTTTCCCGCCGCAGTGCGCATCACGTGGCTGCTGATCGTGGAGCTGGTTGTGGCGATCGGCGACGCCGCCCGCGCCATCGCAGGCGGACGTCGTCCGAAGATGGAACTCGCGCTGCTCCTCTCCCGGGTATTTGTCGGGGTTGGCCTCCGCGAGCTGCTGGTGATCAGCGGCGAGATCGACGTCACGCGCGGCTTGCCGATCGTGCATCTCAACTTCGTTGGCTACGACGAACAGGCGCATGTGCGCGGCCCCGGCTCGATCTTCGCCCATTACGGGTTGCGCAGCATCGATCGCTCGATCCGCCGAATCGCGCGCGCCGCCCATCGTTCGCGGCGCCGCGACTACGCGGTGTGGATTTTCTCCGACCACGGCCAGGAACGCACGCGACCGTTCGACGCGGATTTCCCCGGCGGACTCGAGGCGGTCCTGCATCGTCTGCTCGACGGCCCGGACGCGATTGCCCCGATGGCCCAGTTTCGCTCCCAGCGGCGCGTCGTCGCGGGCTCGCCGTGGCTTTCGCGCAGCGCACGCCACCAGGCGCGGCTCGAACAAGCGCGCGCGAAGGACGCGCTGACCTTCGAAGAGGGCAAAAGCTTCGCGGTCGCCGCGATGGGTCCCGTCGGTCACGTTTATTTTGCGGCGCCGCACACGGACGACGAGCGGCTCGAGGTAGCGCGACGCCTGGTGGAGGAAGGCCGCGTGCCCGGTGTGCTCGTGCGGACCGAGACGCAGGGGTTGCAGTGGTTTCACGCCAAAGGTGTCACACGCGTGCCCGACGAGGTGCCGGCGCTTCTGCCTCACCCCGGGCCGATCGCCGCCGAGATCGCCAACGACCTGGTGCAGTTTTGCGCGATCCGCGACGCGGGCGATGTAGTCGTTGTCGGCTGGAGTCCGTGGGGTGAGGCGTCGAGCTTCGCCCCCGGTGAACGCGGTGCCCACGGCGGCTTCGGTCCCGATGAGACCCAGGGCTTCGCGATTCTGCCACCCGGCACCGTGCTGCCCGCGGGCACAGACGCGTTTATCCGCCCGGCTGCACTCCGGGCAGCTGCGCTGCATCGGCTCGGACGCGTGCCTTTGCCTGTGACACGTCGCGGGCAGCCGCACTCCACCGACACACTTCGCTTGATGACCTACAACATCCACGGGTGCAGCGGCATGGATGGACGCGTGTCGCCGCGCCGCATCGCGCGCGTCATCGAGCAACAGGCCCCCGACGTGGTCGCGCTGCAGGAAGTGGACCTCGGTCGGCGGCGTTCGCGGGCGGAGGACCAGGCGACGATCATTGGCGAGGCGCTCGGCATGCATGTGGCGTTCTGCCCCACTGTCACCGTCGGCGAGGAGCACTACGGCCACGCGTTTCTCAGCCGTTTTCCGATCGAGGTCGTGCGGCGCGCAATCCTGCCGCATGATCCTCGGAGCTGGTGGCCGGAGCCGCGCTCCCTGCTCTGGGTTCGCATCCAGATCTCGGATACACCGGTCCACATCGTCACCACGCACCTCGGCCTCGGCGTGCACGAGCGGCTGCTGCAGATGCAGATGATCCTCGGCCCCGAGTGCCTCGGTCGCGTGGGCGAGGACGAGCCCGTGATCCTCTGCGGCGATTTCAACATGATGCCCGGCAGCGAGCCCTACCGGCTGGCGGTGCGCCGGCTGCGGGACGTGCAGTTGAGCCGCCCGCGCCGCCGGCCGGCCGCGACCTTCAGCTCGATGCAGCCGTTCCTGCGGCTCGATCACATCTTCGTCTCGCCCAACATCCAGGCGCGGCACATCGATGTGGCGCGCAACGACCTCACGCGGGTGGCATCGGACCATCTGCCGCTGGTCGCGGATCTTGCAATCTTGCCTGCAGGTGCCGGAACGACCACGCGCACGCAGAGATGACGCAAATGTTGTAAACCGCGAAACCGGCCAGGCGCGGCAGTGTGAGGTTGTCGCTCATCTCACCGAAGATCACACCGGCGAACGAGCGCACGACATTGATCGGCAGGCTGTAGAGCACGAAGGTCCGCAACGGCACACCGATGAGCGGCAGCACATAGATCTGCGTGAAATACGGCGCGCCGGGCAGCAACATTGTGAACAACGTCACGGGCCCGTGTGCGCCCTTGGGGATGCGTTGGCGAATGCGTTTGAGCCGCTTCTGGAAGAAATTCGGCATGGTCTTCACCATCCAGAACGCGAGCAGCAGCTGCAGCAGGATCGAGAGCGCCACCAGCGGGATGCCGAGCACCAGGCCGAAGCGCACCCCCGCGATCGCGTGCATCACGCTCACCGGGAACGCGAGCAGCGGCAGGATCGTGAGCGCCCCAAACACCGCCGGGCCGTTGAGTTCGCCTGCCTTGGCGTGCAGCGCCGCCACATCGATCTGGTGGTAAAGCCACGCCATCACGCCAATGAACGCCACGATGCCGGTCAGGATGGCGATGCGTTGCGGGGTAAGCTTTTTCGCCTGAGCGCGCAGGTCCATGTTCACCAGACCGTGACGCGCCGTGCGGGTTCGCCCTCATCCCGACTCGATCCGAGCACGAGCACGACTCGATCCAACCCCGGGCTCGACTCAAGCCGCACCCTGCCGCGACCGTGTCCGGACTTTGTCCCGACTCGAGCCGCACTCAGCCCCGACTCACGCCAAGATCGGGCGCGATTCGTGCCGGGCTTCGTGTCACGCCGTCGCCGCGGCGGTGCGCGCCCGCGCCTTTTCCAGGATCGCGAGGAGCGCGGCGAAATCCTCGTCGCGCGTCTGGCTGTGGATCTGGAAGTCGAACTTGTGCGCTTCCTGCAGTTCGCGCTCGGCCGTCTTCATCCGCCCCGCGATCTCGGCCTCGTTGTCTTGAGCGCGGTCGCGCATGCGCGCGATCAGCCGCTCGTGATCGACCACGATGAAGATCGTCGTCATGTGGCGCGCGAGCAGCGGATTCTCGCGCGCAGCCTTCCGGAAGCTCTCCACGCCTTGCACGTCGACGCTCATCACGAGATTACGTCCGGCTTTAAGCGGCTCGAACACCGAAGACGCCAGCGTGCCGTAGAGCCGGTTGCGGTCTTTCCCGTGCACTTGCGCCCACTCGAGAAATTCGCCCGCTGCGACGCGGCGCTCGAACTCATCCGGCGAGAAAAAGTGATAATGCACGCCGTTGATCTCACCCGGACGCGGCGGCCGCGTGGTGGTGGTGACGACGCGCGAGAAACTCGGATCCTCGCCGCAAAGCCGGTCGCAGAGCGTGCTCTTGCCCGACCCGGCCGGGCCTGCGAGCACGAGAAGCACAGGAGGAGGGTTCACAGTTCAGTAAGTGAAGGAGACCACCGCGAGCAGCAGCCCGTAGGCGACGAGCGCACCGCCGAAGGCCCGCGTGCGCGCCGGCAGCGCAAACAGCCAGCCGAGGAAATCGCGCATACGAAAGGGCGAAGCGCCCCACCAGATCGCGAGGGCGATGCCGAGATAGACGATCGTCACCATGAACAGCCGCTGCGGTTGATCGTAGTGCATGTAGGCGGCCGCGAGCAGCGGTGCCGCGCTCAGCAGCATGAGCACGCACAGTCCGCGCACCGCGAGAAAGTCTGGCGCGTATTTGAAAGACAGGACGGCAACCGCGGCGAACCCCACCGCCAGCCACACGCGGTATTCACCGAAGTCCGCGGGCCCGAGGTGCAGCACAATCCACAGGAACCACAGGGTGCCCGCGCCGAAGAAGACCACCGCCGCACCGGTCGAACGCGGCAGCGCCTTGAGCGCCGCGATCGCACCCGCGTGGTTGAGGAGCAGCGGCAACCCCAGCGCGAGGAGGAACAAACCGGGCAACAACGTGGCGAGGGAGAGGGACATGGCAGACGATGGAGAGCTGAGAGTTGAGAGTTGAGAGAAGGGTGTCGAGTCGGCGCGCTGCAGGGGTTCGGTCCCTCAACTCTCAACCCTCAACTCTCAACTCCGGCGAGCACCAGCTCGCCATACAACGTGCTTATGCTGGCGCGTGTGATTCTCAGCGGCACAAGCTGCCCGACGAGCCGGGGCGACGCGTCGAACACGCACACGCGGTTGCCGCGCGTGCGCCCAGTGAAGTGCGCGCCGGTCTTGTCGGGGCCTTCGACGAGCACTTCCTCGGTGGTATCGAGCAGCAGCGCGTTTCGCCGCTCGGAGTTCTTCCGCAGCAGCTCGAGCAGAACCTGATTGCGGTGCTCCTTCACGGTGTCGGGGATCTGGTCGCCGAGTTCCGCGGCGGGCGTGCCGGAACGAATCGAGTATTTGAAAATGTAGGCCATGTCGTAGTTGCAGGCCTCGAAGAGCTCGCGCGTCTGTTCGAAGTCCTCCTCGGTTTCACCCGGGAAGCCCACGATCACGTCGGTCGAAAAATACATGTCGGGCGTCACCGCGCGCAGCGCATCCACGATCTCCTTGTAGCGCTCGCGCGTGTAGGGACGGTTCATCGCGCGCAGGATACGGTTGCTGCCGCTTTGCATCGGCAGGTGCACATACGGACAAAGTTTCGGCAAGCGTCCGTAAGCGGCGACGAGATCGTCCTTGAAGCCGCGCGGGTGCGGCGAGGTGAACCGGATGCGCTGGATGCCTTCGATCGCATGCACGCGCTCGATCAACTGCACAAACGGCGAGATGCCGCCGGTGTGCACGTAGTCGCGACGACCGTAGCTCGTCACGATCTGACCGAGCAACGTGATCTCCTTCACGCCGCGTGCGGCGAGCTGTTCGCACTCGCGCACGATGTCATCCATCGGCCGTGAGCGCTCGTCGCCGCGCGTCTTCGGCACGATGCAGAACGCGCAATCCATGTTGCAGCCCTGCTGGATCGACACGAAGGCGGTGACTTGCGGCGGCGCACCCTCGGCCTCGTCCTGCGCCAGCACGTGATCGCGGATCGTGTTTTGCGAGCCGGCCTCTTCGCCGATGTCCACGATCGTGTCGCCGATCGGCACCCCGGCGTCGCGCGCGGCGCGAAGGTTGTCGAGATAATCGGGGACCTGGTGAAACTTCTGCGTGCCGACGATCAGGTCGAGGTCGGGCAACTGATCGAGCAGCGCCGCGCCGCGGTTCTGCGCCATGCAACCGAGGATCCCCAGAACGAAGTCCGGGTTCTTCTTCTTGCGCGACTGCAGGTTGGCGGCCTTGCCGATGGCTTTCTGTTCGGCCATGTCGCGCACGGAACACGTGTTCAGCAACAGGATGTCGCAGTTGTGCTCGTCCGGCACGATGCGGTAACCGCGGGCGCGCAACATCGCCGCGACAGCCTCACTGTCGCGCTCGTTCATCTGGCAGCCGTAGGTTTTGATGTGGACGCGATTCACTCGAGCGAGCGGTCAGAGGTAGCGCCGCCGCCCCGAGGGTCAACGCGGGAAACCAGCTCCGCCGGGTCGGCCACAGAGTTCATGGAGCTCTGACCCAGGGGACATGAACGTTACGAGCAGCCGCATGCGTGCACAAAGCGTTGAACAGGAATTCAACCCAGAGAACAGAGCGCGGAAGGCCACGCGGCCTTCGCTCGAGGGATCGCACCGGTGCCCCACCCGTTCTCTCCATTTCTTCCTGTGAAGAGACACTGTCACGATCGAAACCGGGAGATTTTCCCGGCTCTGCGCGATTGGCCCGCCTCCCACGCCGCGCAGACTCATGGCGTCCCTAAACGACACACGATCATGAAAACACCCACGCTCATCGTCCGACTCGTCGGCCTCTACCTAACCCTGTGGTCGGTCCAAACGTTCCTCCAGCTCCGCCGCGCCGCCAACCTTTCCAGCGACGAGCTCCTCGCCAACCCGTTCTTCGCGGACGCGAAACTCTACTCCTGGCTCGCGCTCGTCGTGGGTATCGCCGCCGCCGCTTTCGCGGGCGCTCTCGCACGGTTGCTGACATTCGATGCTGACTCGGACGGCAAAACCCGGGATCCTTCCAACTAGTTCCAGAGTCGCAGGTTTCGGCGGCCGTTCGCCGCAAGTCCCAAATTCCCCATGAAAACTGTCTGCGCGTTGCTTCTGGTTACTCCGATGCTGGCCTTCGCCGAGGCACCGGCCGCGGAATTCTCCGCCACCATTGAGCCTGTCACGCACCTCTCGCTTTCTGAAACGATTCAAACGGGCCAACTCGCCTTCACGCCGCGCCTGCAGCCGAACATCAAGCGTTTCACGTCTCCCGCCCAGCCAGCCGTCATCTCGCGCATGCCCACGGTTGATCCGACCGATCGCATCCGTTCGGAGATGCCGCAGCTCGAACCCGATACGGCGACTGAGTATCGCATGCTCACCAAACGTCCCGACGTGGACGTGCCAACCGACTGATCGCGCGCGGCGGGATTCCGCCTTCGGTGGTGTTGTTCACGCCATGCCCAAATCCCTCGCTGACCTCGCCCGCCGCACCGACTGGGCGCCGCTGTTCATCCGGATCCCGGCAGGTTTTCACCTGATCCACGGCACTCAGGACAACGTTTTCTCGTGGGCGCAGATGCTCGAGTTCCGAGATTTTCTCGGGCACCACGGATTCCCGTTTCCGCTCATCTGCGCCGTCGTTTCAGTGGCCGCGCAGTTTATCTGCGGAGCGCTCTACCTCGTGGGCTACCGCACGCGCGAAGCCGCGCTGGTGATGATTATCAATTTCGCCGTCGCGCTGCTCGGCTTTCACGTCGCACAAGGCCACGGTTACCCCGCGATGTTTCCCGCCATCGCGATGTGGACGATGTCGGCGTATCTGCTCTTCGCCGGCGCCGGACGCTTTTCGATCGACGCCCGGCTCAACCGCGCCGCCGCATCCTGATCGGATCCACCTGACGAACGAGGAAGAGAACGATCCGCTCGCGAGCCCGACTCAAGCCGCACATTGGCGCGACCGTGTGCGCACTTTGTCCCGACTCGGGATGCACCTGGGCTCGACCCGTTCCGCACGCAGGCTCGAGTCACGCCAACACGGATCGTGAACGCCGTTCTCCTCTGTTTCCTCCCCTGTAATTTCGAACAGAAGGCACGGAGAAGAATCCCTGTGGCTTGAAGATGAAACAACGGCCGATATCTCGGACGCATGCGGGCTTCGCTCATCGCTCTCGGCGCAGTGTTGATGATCGCGCGCGCGATGGCCGCGCCGGAGGTGGTGCTGGTGTTTACGTCGGATCAGCACTCGGCGCATGCGCGGATGGCGCAGTTTGTCGCGCTCGTGGATCGGGTGCGGACGGAGAATGCCGACGTGCCGGTGGCGGTGCTGCTCAACGGCGACACGTTTGAACTCGCCCACGGCATCGCGCGACGAAGTGGCGGCGAGTTCGAGTATGCGTTTTTCAAATCGCTCGCGCAGCGTGGGCCCACGGTGCTGAACGTGGGAAATCACGAGCCGGATTTTCACGATGTCGCCTCGACCATCGCGCGCGCGCAGGCGTGCGGCGTCACGGTGATTTCAAATCTGGTCGATCGCGGCTCCGGCCAGCCGTTCACGACGGCCACCACTCGGCTCCGACTGGGAAAACGGGAACTCGTGATCGCGGGACTGACGACGGATTTGTTGACGACGTATCGCGCGGCGATCCGGCCGTCGCTCGACGCGGCGAATCCAGCGGCGTGGGCGGAGAACAACTTCCAGACGATCTTCGCCCAGGCGGACGTGCCGGTCGTGATGGCGCACACGGGGTTCGCAGCGGATCGCGAGATCCTGAAAAACACGCCGGCGGGCGCGCTGTATATCGCGGGACACGATCACACGCGCTATGTGGCTCGTCCGGGTGGCGTCACGTATGTGCACAGTGGTGCGTGGGGAAGTTTCGCCTCGATCGCCCGCCTGGAAAACGGCGCGTGGTCGATCGAGCAGGTGGCGCTCACCGATGATTCACCGATCGACTCCGAACTCGCCGCGATCGCGGCACGCGTGGAGGAACGACATGCGACCGCGGACGATCGCACGATCATCGGCCGCAGCGCAGTCGCACTCGAACCGGAAGAAGCGGCGCGCTTCGCGGTCGAAGCGGTGCGCGCGGCGACCGACGCCGACGCGGCGGTGATCGGTGCGACGACGTTTGGCGCGGGCGTGAGCGCGGGCGAAGTGACGCGGCATGCGTTCGATGCGTGGGTGCGTTTCGACGGGCGGATCTGCGTGGGAGAGATCTCCGGCGCGGAGTTGATCGCGATGCGAGCGCGGGCGAATCCGGGACCGGACACGCCGTGGGAGAAACGGGGCGGCGAAAATCTGGTGCTCGTGGCGCCGGGAAGGATCGACCCGACGCGGACGTATCGCATCGCGACCAACGACTGGGCGGTGAAGAACGCGCAGCGTTATTTCGGAGAAAACGCGCCCGCGTTTGCCGAAGTGCCCGAATTGCGTTTGAAATCTGTCGTCGTTCGAGCGCTTCAACCATGAGCCGTCGTTTTCCTCCTCGTGTCGTCGTGGCCGCCGCGTTTTGCGCGACCGTCGCGCTGGCGCAGGAAGACGCCAACGAAGCAGAAGCGGAGGCATCGAAGACTGAAGCGGGCGAGAGCGCGCCGGATATCGATGCGCTTTACGAAACCGGTCGCGCGCTCTTCGACGCGTTCGCGCCGGCCGAGGTCAAGGAGGAGTATGAGTTTCCCACGCCGGAGCAGTGGGATGAGTTCGTGGTGGAGTTTCAGCAAGCGCTGGAGAACGACGACCTGAGCGCGCTTGCCCGCCATGAAGACGAGGCGAAGGCCACGCTCGCGACGCTTCGCGCGATCCCGGGTGCCGGGGACTATGCAGACTGGCTGCAGGAGCGCATCGACTACATCGAGGCCGCGAAACAAACCACCGCGATCGCCCCACCCGCCTCGCCGGCCGAGCCCAAACTCGACGAACCGAAGCCGGTCACGCCCACCGATGCGCCGCGTGTCACGGTGCCGATCACCCCCGCGACGCCAGCCCAATCGAGCGCCGCGGCGGGAACTCCGCAGGCCTCGAGCCGAGCGGTGGATATTCCGTATTACGAACTCTGGCTGGGGCGGATGCAGGCGAGGCCCGTGCCGGAACGCGCGCCGAAACTGCTCCCGGTGCTGCGCGAGGCATTCGAGGCGGAAGGCGTGCCGGCCGAACTCGCGTGGCTCGCCGAAGCGGAGTCGACCTTCAACCCCAACGCCAAGAGTCCCGCCGGCGCGAAGGGACTTTTTCAATTGATGCCCGAGACGGCGAAGGGACTCGGACTGAGCACGTTCCTGCCGGACGAGCGCACCCACGTGGAGAAATCCGCGCGTGCGGCGGCGAAACTGTTGCGACGATTACACGATCAGTTCGGCAGCTGGCCGCTCGCGCTCGCCGCCTACAACGCCGGCGAAGGTCGCGTGCGCCGGCTGTTGGAGAAAATGAAGGCGGACAGCTTCGCAGAGATCGCATCGGCCCTGCCGTCGGAAACGCGGATGTATGTGCCGAAAGTGTGCGCGACGGTCGCGGTGCGCAGCGGGGTGACGCCCGACAAACTCGCGCCGCCGCGGGCGTAAGTGGAATTGAACCACAGAGGCACAGAGAGCACAGACGTCCGAGCTGCGGTCTGATTTCTTGTGTATCTTTGCGTCTTGTTGCGGCAAACCTCATAGCCGCAAGAAGGGGCAAAGATCGGCTTCCCGAACGTCGGGGCATGAATCCCCGGCCACCGTTTTTCCGCGGTGAACTCTGGGTCAGAGCTCGATGTGCTCTGTGGAGAACGGCTCGGACGAAGGAAACGTCACGCCGCGACCGGCGTGTCAGCCTGATCTTTCGGCACCCAGTTCACTGCGAGCGCGGCGATGATGAGGGAGCAGCCGCCGATCACGACCGCAGGCATCGATTGTCCACCGAATGCGTTTTTCACCACGAAGCCGAGCACGGCCGATGCGATGATCTGCGGAATCACGATGAAGAAGTTAAACACGCCCATGTAGAACCCCATGCGCGCGGTCGGAAGCGCGTTGGCGAGCATCGCGTAGGGCATCGACAGAATGCTGGCCCACCCGATGCCAAGCGCGGCCATCGAGAGCAGCGGACCGTATTGGTTTTTCCACAACGCCACGCTTGCCAAGCCGAGTCCGCCCACGAAGAGCGCCACGCGATGTATCGAGCGCGCGGAGAATTTCTGCGTCAGCCCCAGCAGGATGAACGCGAACGCGCACGCGACACCGTTGTAGACACCGAGGCACACGCCGGCCCACTCCACGCCGCGCTGATACGAGACGGAGCCGGGCTCACCGCCGAAGAGCCCGTGTGCGAGCGCGGGCGTGAAATAGATCCAAAGGCAGAAGAGTCCGAACCACGTGAAGAACTGCACGACCGCGAGACGGCGCATCACGAGCGGCATGCCCGCGAGTCCCCGAAAGATATCCGTGATCGCGTGGCTCACGCCGGCGGTCGCGCGTTTCTCGGCCTCGAACGCAGCGAGGTCCGCGGGCGGATGCTCGCGTGTGGTAAGCACCGTGTAGAGCACGGCGCTCATGAACACCACCGCGCCGATATAGAACGAGAGGTGCACCGTCGCCGGAATGCGTGAATCGGGCGACGACGTGGCGAGCGCCAGGCCGAAGACATTGGCGAGCAGCCACGGCAACATCGACGAGAGGATCGCGCCAAAACCGATGAGCAGGCTCTGCATTGCGAAACCGACTTTGCGTTGTTTCGGCGGGAGGAGATCGCCCACGAACGCACGGAATGGCTCCATGCTGACATTGACCGAACCGTCGAGCAGCCAGAGCAAACCCGCCGCCATCCAAAGCGAGGACGAGTTGGGCATCGCGATGAGCGCGAGGCTGGCGAGGATCGCACCGACGAGGAAAAAGGGGCGGCGGCGACCGAGCCGCGTCCACGTGCGATCGCTGTAGTAGCCGATGATCGGCTGCACGAGAAGGCCGGTCACCGGGGCCGCGAGCCACAACAACGGGATCTCGCTCTCTTCGGCGCCGAGGTATTGATAGATGGCGCTCATGTTCGCCATCTGCAGGCCCCAGCCGAACTGGATGCCGAGGAAGCCGAAATTCATTTTCAGAATATCGGTGAAAGAGAGCGGTCGCTGGTTCATGCGCGGCGCGGGGGTGGCGCGGGGGGTTTGCTGAAGTCCTCAATCTCGCGATCGCCGGTGCGGTCGTAAAGTTCGATCAAGCGTCGCAGCTCGGCGGTCCTCTGTTTGGCGAGTCGCGTCAGTTGCTCGGCGGTGAAGCGCCACTGCCAGTTGCCGATCGTGGTGCCGGGCCGGTTGAGCACCGCATCGCCGCCGAGATCCATCAAATCCTGCACGGGCACCACCGCGAGGCGTGAGGTCGTGGCAAACGCCGCACGGATCATCGGCCACGCCGACGCGGTGCCCTTCAGCTGGTAATAATCGATCACCTGCGAGCGATACGGCTCTTTCAACGACTCGAGCCAGCCGCGCGTGGTGTTATTGTCGTGCGTGCCGGTGTAGGTGACGCTGCCCAGTGGAAAGTGGTGCGGCAGGTTGACGTTGTTCTCGTCGTGACCGTAGGCGAATTGCAGCACCCGCATGCCGGGCAGGCCGGCGGCGCGGCGCAGCGCGACGACTTCAGGCCCGACGTAGCCGAGATCCTCGGCGATGATTTTAGCCTGCGGGAGTGCGCGCTGGATGGTCTCGAAAAACGCGAGCCCCGGACCTTTGCGCCAGCGGCCCGAGCGGGCGTCGGTGGCGTCGGCGGGGATTTCCCAATACGTGTCGAAGCCCCGGAAATGATCCAACCGGATGACGTCGTAGAGCTCGAACGCGCTGCGCAGCCGGTCGATCCACCACGCGTAGCCGGTCTTCCCGAGGTGGGACCAGTCGTAGAGCGGGTTGCCCCAGAGCTGGCCGAGGGCGGAAAAGTAATCGGGCGGCACGCCGGCGACCGCGAGCGGGTGGCCCTGGTTGTTCAGCCGGAAGACGGCGCGGTGCTGCCAGGTGTCGGCGCTGTCGAGCGCGACGAAAATCGGGACGTCCCCGATGATCGACACACCCTTTTCGCGCGCATAGTTGCGCAGCCGCTCCCACTGCCCGAAGAAAACATACTGGTAGAAAATCTGCCGCTCGGCTTCGCGCTGCACCTCGGGTGGGAGTTTCTCCGCGAGGTCGGCTGACCACGCGCGATACTCTTTCGGCCAAAGCGTCCACGGATCGCCGTGGAAGTGAGCCTTCAGCGCCATGAAATGCGCAAACGGCTCCAACCACGACGCGTGGCGGCGGCGGAACTGTTTCAGAGGCGGAGATTTCCCGAGCTGCTCGCGATCGCCGAAACGATCGGCCGCGCTTGCGAGCACGGGCCAGAACACCTCGTAGAGCACGCCGTAGTTGACGCGGCGCACGGGCAGGCGCCGCAACTCCGCGAGCTCGGCCGCCTCGAGCAGGCCCTCGCGTTCAAGTTCGCCGAGATCGATGAAGTAGGGATTTCCGGCCGCACTGGAGAACGACTGATAAGGCGAGTCACCGTAGCCGGTTGGACCGGTCGGGCAGATCTGCCAGTAGCGCACACCGGCGCGGCTCAGGAAATCGACAAACGCGCGGGCTCCGGAGCCCAGGTTTCCGATGCCGTATCCACCGGGCAAGGACGAGAGGTGGGCGAGCACACCGGCGGAACGGCGATCGAGCCAGGAAGGCGGAGGAGAATCCATGGCGGAAGACAATCGGGCGGGAAGGCCGGCGGAGTCGGGGCTGCGACAGGGCGACGCTGGATGCTCAGTGAACATTTTCCGCGGCGAGGGAGGAAGGGAGCCGACGGGTTGCGCCTCCCCTCTGGGGCTCCCGGCGCGGTGTCCAGGAGCCCTCCAAGGCGGGCGGGAGCCGCGGGTGCGAACTCAGAACTTGTAGGAGACGCCGAGCGAATAGTTCGCGCCGTATTCCTGGTAGTCCTGGATGTAGCGGGTGTCCGCGCCCGACGTGGCGACGAGCGGCTCGTCGGTGAGGTTGTAGGCCTGAGCGATGATCGCGAGGTTCTTGAGCGCGCCACTCCGGAAGGTGTAGCTGATCTGGGCGTCGACGACCGTCTCTGGCTGCAGGTTGCGATACACGGCGCCGCGCGGGCCGAAGGTCGCGATGTCACCGCGGTATTCGTTGCGGAAACGCGCGCTGACGCGGGCCGAGAAGCCACCGCGCTCGTAATAAACCGTGCCGCTGCGCACCTGGTCGGAGAGACCGACGAGCGGCGTGGCCGGGTTGCCGAGATCGGGCTGGATGGAGCTCTTGAAGAACGAGGCGCTCGCGATCACGCCGAAGCCCTTGAGCACGGGCGTGAGTTTTTCACCGGCAAGCGAGAGCGTGAACTCGAGGCCCTTGATCATGCCGCCCTGACCATTGGTGGGCACGGTGCTGTAGCCTTCCCAGAGCACGGGGTCGACGCCCTCCAAGCCGGTCGGATAACCGGTGAAATCCTTCACCACCTTCGCATTGTAGGTGTAGGAAACGAGGTCCTTGTAGAACGCGGCGACGGCGACGTAGCCCTTGCTGTCGGCGAAATAGTGCTCGAGCGAAACGTCGAACGAGTTCGAGCGCCACGGCTCCAGCTGCGGATTACCGCCTTCGGCGCTCCACGGGCTGTTTTCGAGCTCCGTCGCACCGGCCTTGTTCGAGTCGAACGAGAACGTCGAACCGGCGCGCATGTCGTTCATCGGCTGCCGTGCGAGCTGGCGGGCCGCGCTGACGCGCAACGAATCACGCTCGGTCAGGTGGAAGTTGAGGTTCAGGCTCGGCACAAAGTCCACGTAATCGTGGCTGCCCGTCACTGTATCCACGGAAAGACTACTGGTGTTGATCGCCTGGCCGGTCGAGGATTGATCGGTGTGCACGACCTGCACGCCGAGATTGCCCGTGAGCGGGATGCGGCCGAGCTTGTGATCGATGTCGAGCTTCAGGAAGGCGACGGAGACCTTCTCCTCGACGTCCCAGTTGTTGGCCATGCGCGCCGGATCGTTGTTCGGGATCTGGTCGTAAGACCCGCTTTCATAGAGCGCGACCGGATCGTAGGCATAGAGCTGGCCCATGCCGATGAAGCTAAGATCAGCGAGACCCACGGAAGCCGGCATGGGGGCGCTGGACGCGCCGTTCTTCAACTGCAGGAAATAACCTTCCATGCCGTTGGGGCCGGACTCGGTTTCGTATTTCTCGCGTTGGTTGAACGCCAGGCCGACCTCGAAGCGGCTGAAGAACACCGGCAGCGGATGCTCGATCGACGCCTTGTATTGCGTGAGCTTGTCCTCCGCGATCGGGCCCTTGAGGAATCCGTGCTGACCGGAAGGACGATCGCCCGAGACACCCCAGCCCTGCGGCATGCCGAGGCGCATGGCGGAGCCGTCGGAGTAATCGAGCTGGTGCTCGAACGTCGCTCCCGCCGCGCCGTCCGGCGCCAGGTGATAGGTGATCGTGTCCGGCGTGCCGACGCCGTTCACGCCGTAGCCCGAATAAGTCTCGAGCACGAAGTCCGTGCGCTTCACGCGGGAGTGGCTGAGGTCGAGGTTGGCGCGCCAACCGTCTTCGCGGCCGATGACGAAATTCCAGCCGCCGGCGAAGAGGTGATCGTCACGCTTCACATAGTCGTTGCGCGCGACACCGAAGAAATTGGTGAGCGTCGCGTCGGTGATAAGCCCATCCTCGACGGTGTAGCCCGGCTCGAGAATGGCGTAGGTGCCCCAGTTGGGACTGAGCGGCATTTCGATACCCCGGAGGATCTGGCTCTCGTGGAAGTTGGAGTAGAAAAGGTCGATCGTGGAGTAGAACGTCTCGTTCGGCTTGAACTCGATCACTCCCATGTAGGCGTCGCGCTTGATCTCGCTGCTGCGCACAAACGGTTTCGCACCGCCCATGAGGCTGTTGCCCGCGAACCCGCCATCGTAGCCCCAGGAGTTGAACTGCTCACCCTGCCCGGGCCGCACCGAGTTGGAGACACCGAAGGCGACACCGACTTTGCCATCGTTGAACTGATCGATGTAGGAAAGCGTCTCGCGGAAGCCGCCGCGGTCAGAGTCGGGATTGAGCGGCGACATGTCGGTCCACTCGTAGAATACGCTCGCCGCGATCGCACGGCGGCCGAAGTTGAGCGGCCGCACCGTCTGCAGATCGACGGTGCCCGAGAGACCCTGGCCGACCAGCGAGGCATCGGTGGACTTGTAAACCACGACGTTGTTGAGCAACTCCGCCGGGTATTGATCGAACTCCACCGAGCGACCCGAGGCCGTGCTGACCTGCTGGCGACCGTTGAGCAGCGCCGTGCTGAAATCGCCGTTGAGGCCGCGAATCACGATCGCCTGAGCGCGACCATTCAGACGTTGGGTCGTGAGGCCCGGCAAACGCGTGAGCGACTCGGCGATGCTGATGTCGGGCAACTTTCCGATGTCCTCCGCGTGGATGACCTCGCTGATGACCTTGAGCTTTTGTTTCTCTTCGGTCGCGGCCGCGAGGCTGCTCGCGAAACCGCTCGTGACGGTGAAGTCGTCGAGGACGTAAGGCTGATCGTTACTCGGGGCGGAATCAGTCGCGGGTTGAGCGGCGGCGACCAAGGGGAACGCAGCCGCGAGCAGGGCCAGTCCAGACTGGCGCAGAAGGGCGCCCGCGGAACGGCAAGGTGACGGTTGTGCTGACATGGGGATTTGTTCTTTCGGTTGTGTCGTGTCGCCGGCCGCGGTTGTGCACGAGCGGCGAGAGGTTCGCAGTTGGGGGGTGAAGTAGAGGCGGCACGACGGCCCCTCGGGGTTGCAGAACACAGTGCACTGCCCGCGCGATTCCTCCACTGGCCTTCCCGGGAGAAAACCGACATCGACCGGAAAAAACTTGGATCGCCGACGTCTCGCCTCCCGCCCACCTCGGGCGGCAGACGGAGCGCCCGCGCCGTTCCCAAGTTTTGTCCTTCCCGGCAAAGATTTGTCGCGGAGGATCAAAACGAAACGCCGGTCAGAGCGGCCGGCGTTCGACTGAGCCAAGAGAACCAGGCGAGTCGCTACTCGCGCGCCACAACCGTCTCGGAGGAAAGAACCGAGCCCGCGCGATTGCGCACCAGCACCCGGTAAGCGCCCGGTTCGCGCACCGTCAGGCTCGCATCCCTCGCGCCGGCCAACTCGCGGCCATCCCTAAACCAGCGATACACGAGGGGAGAAGTGCCACTGCCCTCGACGCTCAGGGTCGCAGTGCGGCCGGGTGCGAGGGCGAGTCTTTCGGGCAAGGTGCGGACGAATCCGGGTGTAGTGGATCCGTGGATACCAAAACTCACCTCACTCCGGGCCACGGTGATGCCTTCGCGTTTCGTCGTGTAGCGGCGTCCACGAAGATCGTCGAAAGTTGCGACGAGCGTGAGTTTCTCCCCTGCCGGCAGATCCGCAGGCGGACGCCAGAATACGCGATAGGGCGGCGCATCGTCGGTGCCGATCACCTCGAATTGGCCGAGCCGAGACGCCCGCTCGAGCGCGAACGTGACCTCCCCCACTCCGTCGCCTCCTTCCACTGCGACCGCGAATTTCTCCCGCGAGGGAAATCTCTGCCCGTCCACCTCCACGTAAGAGAAGGACAGCGGCGCGGCCTGTGCCGGACTTTGGAACGACACGGTGCGCATGCCGTCCCGTCGCGGGACGGACTCTGTCGCGCGCCAAACCGCCACCTGGAGCGACTCGAGCCGGACCTTGGCGCGACTCGATCCATCCACCGTCACGACACGGTCCGGATCCTGGCTCCCAGGCGTCGCGTAGAGCAGCTCGAGTTTCGCGCCCGGTGGTTGGCTGGTGGGCAGGAGAACTTCGGCCGCGGCGTCGCGTGCGTTATTGGCCGCGACGAGATACTCGATGAGCTCGCCGCGCTCCACGCGGGAGAAGGCGAAGACGTTTTCCGTGGGGCTCTCACGCACGATCATTGCACCTCGCGCGATCGCCGGGTGATCGGCACGGAGCCGGGCCAGTTTCGCGATCTCGCGGTGAAGCGGATGCGCCGGGTCGAATTTGTCATCCGCGCCTGTGCGCGTGGTGCCGATCAACGGCAGATCGCGATAGCGGGGGGCACGCGACGCGAACATCGTCTCGCGGGCGAGCATATCGACGCCGGTGCCTGTCATGCCCTGCTCGTCACCGTAATAAACGGTGGGCTGACCACGCACCAAGAACATCAGCGCATGGCCGAACCTCATGAGGTCGAGCAGTCGGGCATCGTCGGCGTGCGGATTGTCTTCCCGTAGAAACCAACCGAAGCGGCCACCATCGTGGTTGCCGAGAAACGTGACGGAGCTGTGCACGTTGCTGTCGTGGTCGGTGTAATAGTCGTCGGCCGCAAAGAACGCGGAGAGCTCGCGCGCACTGTGAGCCCGGGAGACAAAATCGCGCGCTGCATGGTGGAATCCGAAATCCAGCGTGCCGTCGAGAGTGCCGAGCGTGGAATACTCGCTGAGAAACGGCGCGCCGCCCGTCTCCGTCGAAACCTCACCGAAGCTGATGAAGTCCTCGCGACCGTGTTGCCGCGCGACCTCGCGAATCGCGGGCCCAAACGCCTGCCAGAACTCCAGGTTCGCGTGTTTGGTCGTGTCGATGCGAAAACCATCGACGCCATAATCGACCAGCCAGCGGCTGAAGATATCGATAAACCCCTGCACCACGCGCGGGTGCTCGG
>JAEYQF010000323.1 GCA_023410155.1 Verrucomicrobiota bacterium
CATCTCGGAAGGCTCAAAGATCGTGCTCATCGGGGACCCCGCGCAGATCGACAACCCTTACGTCGACTCGCGCAGCAACGGCCTGGTTTACTGCCACAACCGCATGAAAGGCCAGAGCCTCGCCGCCCACGTGAAGCTCACCAAAGGCGAACGCTCGCGTCTCGCAGAACTCGCCGCCGATCTGCTGTAAGCGGAACCCGGAAGCGTTCCTTCAGCAGCGTGGCAACCACGCGTTCAACGGGGATGGTTCGACTACCATTCCCCAGAATCTGGTCTGCGAGTGTCTCAACCGTCGCGACCTCTGTGTCCTTCGCGTGGAGCTCGTCTGGTCCAAACAGAGGAACCGACCTCACGCCACATCCGCAAAGGATGAGACGGCTAACCAGAAGTTTGTCGCGATGCGGGCCGCATCATGGCGCGACGCGTGCCGGACAGCGACCCAACCGTGTCTGAACACGGTCCCGACTCGGTCCGCACAACGGCCCGACCCGGTCTGAACATAGGCGCGACGCGGTGCGGACTTTGCCGCGACCGTGGCCGCACGCAGTTCCGACTCAGGCCGGCTTCGGGGCCGACTCGCGCGTTTGCTTCGCGAGGGCGTCGATCTGCGAACTCAGTTTCGTCCGCACCTTTTTTTGCATGCGGTCGATGAAGAGCACGCCGTTGAGGTGATCGACTTCGTGCTGGATGCAGCGGGCGAGCAGGCCGTTGCATTTCAGGAGGTGGGGCACGCCGCGCTCGTCTTGAAATGTTACCGCGATCTCGTCGGGGCGGATGACATCGCCGCGGATCTCCGGAAAGGACAGGCAGCCCTCCTCGAGGATGTAGTCGTCGGTGCCGGGCTTCACCGCGATCTTGGGATTGCACAGAGCTAGCGGCATGAAGAGCTCCAGCGGCGGCTTCGCGCCGTCGAGCTCCCAAGTGAAGTCGATCTCGGCGGCCCTCAGGTCCACCACGCAAAGCTGCAGGGCGCGGCCAATTTGCTGGGCCGCGAGGCCGATCCCGCGGGACTCGTGCATCGTGGTAACCATCTCGCCCACAAGGGTCGCCAGCGCAGCGACGAACACGGAGATGGGCACACCTTTCTGCCGCAAAATGGAATCGTTAAAATGAACAATTTGGAGAGGCATCGGTCCTTGCGCACAGCGTGGTTTGCGTTCCGAGCCCCGCAAATAAAATTGTAACGCCCCCGATGAGTGCTGGTGCCGAACGTGGTAAATCCATCGCTGCCCTTCTGCTTGTCGCGGGGGTGTTGATCGCGATTGCCGCGTGGACGTTGCCAGCCAACCTCACGTCGATCAGTCCGGCATTGCTACGCGAGGCCGGGGAGAGGTCGCCTTCGGTCGCGGAATTTGGGCGCGAGCTGGTGGAGCGCGAGAAGCTCGGGCCCGCGCAATTGGTGCTCGCGACGTCGCGTGCGGTGCGCGATCCGGGCACGCTGGCGCTCGAGAAGGAATTGCGCGGTATCGTCGCGCAACAGTCCGCAGTCGCGGCTTGGGGTGGGTGGGATCCCGCGGTCGAGCCACTCTTCAAACTGCACGAGGCTGGAGTGCGGGCCGAGAGCACGCCGGTCATCAACCTCTTCCTGCCCCACCAGGCACGCGATACGGTGCAGCAGGCGCTGCAGGGGTCGCGCTCGCTCGGGGTGCAGGCGCTCCTGCGCTTGCGGTCGATCGAGCAGACCGGGCGGTTCGTGCCGGTGAACCAGGCGGGAGGTCAACCGCTCGAAGCCGTGATCCTCCTGACCGGGCTGCTGTATCAGGCCGAGCATCTCTCTTCGCCCCTGCAACGCGAGGTCCGGCGCCTGGCTGACGTCGCTCGGGAGGAGAATCGCTTGGGCGAGATGGAGTTCTTTCTCATGGACCTGCTGTCGCTCGCGCGGCGGCTGGACTGGATGCAGTTGTCGGAGTTTCTCCGTCGCACGGAGAGCACCCATACGGTGGGCGAGTTTGCCCATCTCGCCCGGTCCGCGCCGGAGCAGCTCCCGCACATCTACACCGCGGCATTGTTTTCCGATTCGGCCGACCGCGTAGCTTCCTATCTCCTGCGCTACGGCAGTCGTGGACTCGAGGATCTGCGGCTCGCACTGGGCGCCGGTCAGGGAGCCGTGAACCAATTGCTCGTCCGGCAGGTGCCGGTGAACCACAGCCCCAGTGGAGGCATCGAGGCAACCGCCGGTCTCGTGTTGCTGCACCCCACGTTGATGCTCGTGCTGAAATATCTGGGCTATCTCATCGGCGTGTTCCTCGTGCTCCGCGGTCTCGATCTGTGGATCATCGCCGGACCCGGTGGAGGCCTGCTCCAGATGAAGAGCGGGGCACTGGCAGTGCTTTTCTCCGCTCTGCTCGTCGTGGCGAGCGAACCCTTTTTGCTGAAGGCCGCGCCGCCTTCGGAGTTTCGGCAGCGACTCGTGCTGCCGGTGCTCGTTGCCACTTCACAAGTCCCCGCGCCAGCTTCCGATAAACCCATCACCACCATGGATGCCTCCACCCTCATCTCGATTGGCTTCTTCGCATCGCTTCAAGTCGCGATGTATCTGCTGTGTCTCGTCAAAATCCGCGAGATCTCCCGCTCCTCGGTATCTCCGCTCATCAAGCTGCGCCTGATGGAGAACGAGGAGAACCTCTTCGACGGCGGTCTCTACGTCGGTATCGGAGGCACTGCCACCGCACTCGTGCTGCAGGTGCTCGGCGTAATCGAGCCCAATCTGCTCGCGGCGTATTCCTCCAATCTGTTCGGCATCACCTGCGTCGCGCTCGTGAAGATCCGCCACGTGCGCCCCTACAAACGCAAACTCATCCTCGATAGCCAGGGCTCGCTCACGCAGATACCGGTGCCGTCGCCCGCGACTCCGACCGGGGTCACCACCGTCTCATGAACAAGACGCTGCTGCTCATCATCTGCGACTTCCTGCTGCTCAACCTGCTGGCGTTGACGCGGTGGGAAAAGGCGGAACCTGCGCGCGCGAAGCAGCCCCCGGTTCCGGAGATTTCGGCCAACGCCGTTACGAAAGATCAGGACCTAGTCGAGACGATGAAGCTCTCGCTCGAGGACGAGCGCGCCGCGCGCGAACAACTCGCGCAGCAACTTCGCGAAGCTTCCTCCGCCCTCGGCGAGCGCGAACAAAATCTTGCCCAGCTCGAAGCAGAGCGTGGCCAACTCTCCGGCACGCTCACGCAGACTCAGCAACGCGGCGAAGAACTCGGGCAGCAGGTCGCTGCCGCCACCCAGGAGGCGTCGATGACGAAAGACGAACTCGCGCGGCTGCAGCGCGAACTCGAGCAGCGGCGCCAGGAAGCGGAGCGCCAGCAGCAGGCGCTCGCCGCCCTCGAGAAACAACAAGCGGAGGCGCGCGAACGTATTGAAGGGCTCAATGTCGCCGTCCGCGTGGCGGAGCAGGAAAAACAACTTCTCTCGCAGAATCTGACCGAGGTGAAGCAACAGGTGGAGCTTGAGCGCGCCGAGCGCGTGCGCGTGCAGGAGACCACCACACAGTTGGCCAGCGGCGTCGGTCAGCTTGCGGAGCAATCGGGTGCGCTCACGAAGGAGATCCGCGACAATCGGCCCATCAACGCCAACATCCTCTTCAGCGAGTTCCTCGCCAACCGCGTCACCACGCGATTCAACGCCGTGCGACCCGGTTTGTTCAGTCCGACGCAGCGCGAGAAAGAGGCCGCGACGATCCTCGTGACCGATGGCAGCCAGATCTTCGCGCTCATGCACCTCGGCGACACGCCGTTTCCGCTCACCCAGACCAGTTCCAACTGGGAGACCGTGACGGCGGAGTTCGTGCGTTCGCCTTATCGCAGCGAGACGGAGGAGTTGCGTTTCCTCCGCGCTGATCCGCGCATCGTCGCCCTGCCTGTCTCCGCGGAGCAAGCCGAGTCGCTCGGGGTGAAGGTGTATCGCATCGCCCAAGATCCGTTTCGTTTCCCCGAAGCGGTGCTCGTGAGCGGCGGCGGCGCTGGCTACGGCGAGGTCGGCTTCAAACTCGACTCGAGCGAGCCCGGCTACGTGCGGGTGGACAACCGATTTTTCCGCCGGCTCTTTGGTGATTTCTCTCCCACCCGCGGAGATCTGGTGCTGAGCAAGAGCGGGGAGTTTCTCGGGATCATGGCCAACAATAATTACTGCGCCGTGATCAAGGGATTCGAGGCAGCGGAAACCTTGCGCACCGGCGATGTGCGTTCGCAGCAACCTGCCGAGCTGCTGAATTCAGTGGCCGGGCGCGTGCTCGCGATGCCGCTCAAGCTGCAGTGAAAGGGGGCTGCCTTCTTTGAACCACAGGGACACGGAGGTCACAGAAAAGAACTTCTGGTTCTATTCCGCTCTGTGTCCTCTGTGCCTGAGTGGTTTTTCTCTTGTCCGGAGCCGGTGCGGACATGGTCCCGACCCGGCACGGACTGCCGTGCGACTCTGACCTCCCTTGCGCGCGCGATGGCGGCTGTGCAAAGTCGCAAGGATGCCGGCGCCCAACATCCTCTGGATTGTCACTACGCAATGGCGCGCGCAGGCATGTGGTTTCGCAGGCGACGCTAATGCGCGCACGCCGTGTCTGGATGAACTCGCACGCACCGGGATGTTCTTCTCGCAGGCTGTCACGCCGCATCCCTTCGGTCCGTTTGCCCGCGCGGCGGTCTTGACCGGACGGCTTTCGCCCGAGAATGGCGTGCGCGACTACTACGATCCGCTACCTATCGCAGCGCGCACCGTGGCGCATCAGTATCGAGAGCTTGGATACACGACCGCTTACTTCGGCAAATGGCACCTCGGGGAGAAATCCCGCACGGCGCCGCACGTGGGGCTCGATCACGCGAAAACGTTCGTGCCGGAAGTGGCGCGGGGTGGTTTCGACTTCTGGGAAGGTTTCGAGGGCGGGTTTCAGCTGAACGACCCATGGCTGCACGGCACGCGGCTGCCGGAACCGGCTCGATTCGCAGGCTACCAGGCCGATGTCGTGTGTGAACGCGCGGCGAGCTGGCTTGGCGCGCTGAGACAGAAAGGACGGCCCTGGTTTTGTAGTGTGAATCTGGAGACGCCGCATCCGCCCTACGATGCACCCGCTGCCGATGTGGCGCATCGCGATCCCGCGGAGATCGAACTTTCGCGCGCCGTGCCACGCGGAGGTGAAGCGGAGAAGAAGGCACGCATGGAACTCGCGGGTTATTATGCGCACATCGAGGCGACGGACCGCGCGATCGGCCGGCTCGTGCGTGAGTTTAAAGACTCCGAAGCGCTGGTGGTCATCACGAGCGTCCACGGTGATATGCACGGGGCCCACGGACTGTTTCGAAAAGGCTGGCCGCACGAGGAGAGTGTGCGGGTGCCACTCGTGGTGCTGGGCGCGCGGGACGGCAGCCGTGGACCGAGAGACGAATTGGTTTCGCTCGTCGATCTCGCGCGCCTGAGTGCGCAGTGGGCGGGACTCGAGAAGACGGTGAAATCGCCCGCAGTGCAGCGCATCTCGATGCCCAGTGTGGTGCGGCTGCCGTGGCAGTGCGATCGGACTTGGCGAGGATGGCGCAGCGCCACGCGGAAGGTGGTGCTGAACGCGGACGGTTCGCCTTGGCTGTTTTTTGATCTGGAGAACGATCCGGGCGAGACGGCGAACCTGGTCGAGGAGCCCTCGCGACGGGACGAACTCGCCAAATGCTGCGAGCGAGCCCAGGCCGGAAGTTGAGCAGGATCAGCTCTCTTTCTTGGGCGAGGTCGGAGCCGCCGAGCGGCTAAAGAGGCGGCGAATAGCGGCCTCGATTTCGTGCAGCTTGACGGGTTTTGAGACGTAGTCGTCCATGCCCGCCTTGAGGCAAAGCTCGCGATCGCCCTGCATGGCGTTGGCGGTCAGGGCGACGATCTTAGGCTGCCGATCAGCGGGGAACCGCTTGCGAATCTCGCGGCTCGCCTCGAGGCCATCCATCTCGGGCATCTGCAGATCCATGAGGACGAGATCGTAGAATCGATTCTCCAACGTGGAGAGCACCTCGAGGCCATTGCCGACGGCGTCCGCTCGATAACCGAGGCGATCGAGGAAGCGGATGGCGACCTTTTGATTCACGGCGTTGTCCTCCGCGAGGAGGATGTCCAACGGGAATTCGTCGGCGACGCGGCGGACGAACGCGCTGCTGGAGCCGCTGAAGGAAACAGGCGCGGGGCCGGCGTTGAACAGAACCGAGAGAGCGTGGAGGAACGAGGAGTTCTTGAACGGTTTGAAAACGGTGCCGAAGGGCAGCATGTCCGCCGGGGGAACGGGCGGGGTCTGGCCGAAGGGCAGCATCAGCAGGCGGGGGGCGCGGAGCGCGCTGAGTGTTTCGAGCGGGGAGTGGCCGCTGGTCTCGTCTCCATCGATGACAACCAGCGCCGGCGGCTGCGGCAGGTTCTTAGCCATGACCATCGCTTCCGTCGCGTCGCGGGCGAGCACCAAGCGCACGCCGAGCGGTTCGAGCAGGCCGCGGAGGCGGCGTCCGGTGGTCGGGTGGTCTTCGACGCACAACACGATCCTATCGCGAAGGGCACGCAGGCCGGCTGATGGCGGAGTCTCTGGCGGCAGCGCGGCCGCTTCCGTTTCGATGGTGAAGATGAAAGAGGAACCTGCGCCCACCGTGCTCTCGACGCGGATGATGCCGCCCAAGAGGGTGCTGAGCCGTTGCGAGATCGCGAGGCCGAGTCCGGTGCCGCCGTATTTGCGCGTGGTGGAGGAGTCGACCTGGCTGAACGCCTTGAAGAGGCGGTTTAGCCGGTCGGGGGGGATGCCGATGCCCGTATCGCGCACGGCGAACTCGAGCTGAAAGCTGGGACTACTCGGGGAGGATGGCAGCCGGCGGACTTCGATCGCGATGCTGCCCTCCGGCGTGAACTTCACGGCGTTGTTCACGAGGTTCACGATGATCTGTCGCAGACGCGTGACGTCGCCGATGATCCAGGCGGGCACGTTGGCCTCGATGTGGTAGACCAGTTCGAGTCGCTTGGCCGAGGCCTGGAGCGCGAACAGATCGAGTGCTTCCTCGAGGCAGACCGAGAGGTCGAACGGCATGCGCTCCAGCTCAAGCTTGCCGGATTCGATCTTCGAGAAGTCCAGGATGTCGTTGATGATCGTGAGCAGCGCCTCGCCAGACGTGCGGATGGTGTTGACGAAGTCGCGCTGCTCGGGGTTGAGCGGCGTCTCCATCAGCAGGCTCGTCATGCCGATCACGCCATTCATGGGCGTGCGGATTTCGTGAGACATCGAGGCGAGGAACTCACTCTTGGCGCGCGACGCTGCATCGGCCTCGAGCTTGGCGCGCCGGAGCATCTGCTCGGTCTCGACGCGGGTGGTGATGTCGGTCTCGACCACGATGAAATTGCGCAACTGCCCCACCTCGTCGCGGATCGGCTGGATCTCGAGGTGAAGATGGTATTTGCGACCGGACTTCGAGTAGTTGACGACATCGGTCGACAGGCCGGTGCCGTGAGAGACGGCTTGTCGGATTTGCTCGATGGCGGCGGTGTTTGTCTCCGGTCCGATCATGAAGTCGGCGGGGTTGCGACCGACGACTTCCTCGAGCGAGTATTCCATCACACGCGTGAAGCTTTCGTTGACCCATTCGATCGTGCCATCCGGCGAGCCGATGAGCACGGGATTGTCGGTCTTGGCGGCGACGAGGGAAAGTTTGCGGGCTTCGGCTTGGCTTTGGCGGAGGGCCAGTTCGGCTTCGCGCCGAGCAGTGATGTCCTGCACCGTGCCAATGATGCGTGTGGGCCGTCCGTTGCCGCCCGTCGCGACCGCTTTCGAACGAGTGTAAACCCAGCGCCACTCGCCATTGCGCGCGCGCACGCGATATTCGGGTTCGATGAAGGAGGCGACGCCGGCGAGCTGCGACTCGATGCGGCTCCGGTAAAGCGGCAGATCGTCGGGGTGGATGAGCGATTGCCAAGCTTCCACCGTGGCGGCCATGCGGGCGTGCTCGTATCCCATCATCGACCACAGGCCGGTGCTGTAATAGACGTGCCCGGCGGCTACGTTCCATTCGAAGATTCCGATCTGGGTGGAATCGAGTGCCAGGCGGAGGCGTTCGTCGGAGATCTTGAGGCGGGCCTCGACGCGGCGACGTTCCTCATTTTCCGCGATGAGTTTCTGGTTGGAAAGCTCGGCTGCGCGTTGTCCGGCCCGCGCACTGCGAGCCAGGTGGACACTCAATCCGAGCAGCGCGGTGATGCCGAAGCCGGCGAGCAGCGCGAGCTCCGGAAGGAAGCGTCGGTCGTTGGCCAGCGCGTCATGAGAAGGCGTCAGGCTGATGCGGATGCGCCGGTTGAAGATCGTGTAGGACTTGTCGAGGGTGAGGTCTTCGTCCGCGTTGATGCTCCCGAGCGAGTCGTAGATGCGCTCGTTGGCGATGCGAACGCTCACGACGTAGTCGGGCAGAAGCTTCTGCTCGGTGACGACGCGGGCGAAAAATGGGCGGTAGACGAACTCGCCTGCCACATAGCCCGCGATGCGGCCCTCGCGCGAGATGGGGGCGTAGATCACGACACCTTTGCCACGAGCGGGGATCTCGGTGGTGGCCGACACGACAGGCGAGCGCGTCACTCGCGCAGCGTCGATGGCATTGCGACGCGCTTCCACGGTTCCGTGGTCGAAATCCAGATACGCTTCGTTCCCCTCATGGGGGAAAAACCAGGTGGTGCGCATCTCCGGGCTGACGATCGCGATGAGCACACAGCCGAGCGCGCGAGAGGAGTCATCCCACTGGGTGCGCGCATCGGTTTCCCAAACTGCGTCCGCGCGAGTGGAAGCATCGCCCCACATCCGGGCAAGTCGCTCCATGGCGGCCGCCTGCCGGTCGAATTCAAAGTTGATGGTCGTGGCCAGCGTATCCATCGACGTCTGGGTCTTGGCGCCGAGGTAGGCGGTTTCGCGCTCGCGGAGGCCCACCCAGAGAATCAACGAGAGCGTGAGGCACCCAACCACTGCGGGCATGGGAGACCACGCAGGCGGGCCACCCTCGGTCTTCATGGTCTCCCGCCAAGCCAGCGCGAGCACGGCCAGTCCAAGCAGAAGCAGTCCTACCGCGCCGATTGGTGACGTGGCGGTCGTGCCGCCCCAGCGGTAAACAGCCGGGAGGCTCGCCGCATACCCGACCAGAGTTGAGAAACCCGCGGAGACGGTGAGCGAGCCGACCACGGCTTCGGCGAACAACCGGGGGCGGCCGCCATGTTGCAGTCCCCGCCAAATCAGCACCCCTGCGAGGAGGATGATACAGCAGGCCGCGACCTCGGACATCCGGCCCGGATTGGTCGTCTCGATGGCCAGATGGTCCCGGGCGAGCAGTTCATCAATCCCTAGATCGAGTTGGAACACGCTTTGCGCGAGGCTCGATCCAGCGAGAAGCGCCGGCACCACGCCCAGCCAGGTCACTTTGGCGAGGCCGAGCTCCAGTCCCAGCAGCACGAGACCCAGCACAAACAGGCTCAACGCGGTGTTGGCCTTCATCGCCGCCGTCTGGCCAAACGGCTGAATCAACATGTCGACGCCAAACCACCAGCCAGCCACGCCCATGCCGCCGATCAATATCACCGCTACGGCGAGACCGAAGGAGGAGCGCTCAAGCCAGGATCGTCGCGGCAATGTCGGCGGAAGCGGCATCGAAGAAGACGGCGCCGACTATTGTTTTCGTTTCCGGTGTAGCAATGCGTTTCTGGGGTGACTGCCTCAGGGATTCGGGGGCGTTGTCGGCGGCGGAGCCACGGGATCGGCCGCCGGCGGGGAGCCGGGTTGCGTTAAGCTGCGCAAGAGGTTGGTGGGACCCATCACAAAGGCCCAATGGGGTTTGTCCAACGGACCAGTGAGCTTGACCTCGAGCACGGACGAAAGGGGCGACAGCACCGTGTCAAAGACGCTGCCAAGGAACGATTCACTTTCCTGAAACGGGTGGATCCTGCCCCGGAAATCGAGGTCGCGTCGGTCAAGCGCGTAGGTCCCATGCGCGTCGATCGCGGCGCTGGGCCCGGTGATGTTCACCTCGGGAAAAAGGATCAGCGGGCCTTTCAACTGGAAATGGGTGCGCGCGGTCGTAAACCGCAGCGCGGTGAAGTTCAGCAATTCGGACAGGAGACCGAGCAGACGCACTTCGCCCAACTCTGCGCCGGTGAGCATGGCGTTGCCGGTGCCGTTGAAGCTAAGCAGGTCCTCGAATCTGCCCTCCGCTGAAAGCGCCAGGTCCAGTCGTGCGTTGTTTTGCCCCGGGAGGAATTTCTCACGCGCACCGGCGGGCTGACCTGCCCGCAAGGCCGCAAATTGCTCCACCGTCGCCACGGCGCGCCCCAGACTCGCCCCGGTGAGGCTCGCGTCAAAGCCCAGTATCCGCGCGGAATCGGGGCCCCACACCTGGGCCGTGCCGCTGAGGTTTCCGCCGGCCACGCCCGCCTCGAGTTGATGGACGACGACGTCGCTATTTTGCACGGTCGCGGAGAACCGGACGCCCTGGAACGGGAAGCGGTGAAATGCGAAGCCTCCGGGTGAATCCGCGGAGATGCGGAGGGTCTGCCGCGGCCCGTCAGGCGAATCCGGTCCCAAGAGCTGGCCTCGCACGGTCACCGTCGGGGCGAGCTCGAAATCAAACGGCTCCAGATGACGACCGATTGTGTCGCCGAGCAGTTGCCGGGCGGTGGGGAAATCGAGCGACGAAGCGAAATCCAACGTGATCTCCGTCCATTCACTCGGCGTGCGGAGCGCGTGTCGCGTGAACGTGCCGTTCAGCGACTGGCGGCCGCGTCGGCCCGTGAGTTCCAGGCCGTCCATGAAATTCGGACGGATGAAGAGCCGGGTCACCACCTCCTCGAATTCCACTCCGCGGACGCGGGGAGCGCGGCTCTGACTCCACACGAAGACCGCCGTTTCGCGTCCATGTCTCCATCGACCGGATACATCGACATTGGCGGCGGGCGGCTCGACCGGAAACTCAAGTTGTTCGAAGAAATTGCCCCACCACGCTTGGAACCAGGGGCTGATCTCCAGGGGGCGCAAACGTCCGTCGAGCAGGAAGCGAAACTCCAGCGAGCGGAACTCCTGCGTGAACTCGCCTGGGGCGAAGTTCTCCCCGATGCGCCCGAGCAGGTGGTGGGCGCGTGCTTTTCGAGGGTCGACGTCGAATTCGCCTGTCACCCGGTCGAAGGTCACGCCGTATCCGCGGATCGCGCGCGCGTCGAACCGGCCCGACGCCTTGCGGAACCGCCAGCCACGCTCGAGTTCGGCGTGCACGGCGACGTGGACGGCTTCGTCAAAGGTGAGGAACCGTCGCAGATCACGGCCGATGCGAGCTCCGATCTCGTCGACGAGCCGCGGCGATAACACGCCCTCGAAATCGAGCGACGCCGCTTTCTCCGCCATGTTCGCGCTCGCCTTCGCCCAGAACGGCAGGTCGAGCAGCCGCGCGGTGGTTTCCAAGCTCAGTGCAGGCCAGCGCAGATCCAGCAGTTTCACCGCCGGCGTGGCGATCGTGAGGCCCTGCGCTTCGATCTCCCGCGCGATCAGGGTGGCTTCCCGCAAATTGGGCCGGGAGTCTCCGTCGAGCCGCACATGAGCCCGCAGGGTGAGAAGTCCATCGGCGATGCGCTCACCGGACGCGAGTCGCGGGTG
>JAEYQF010000325.1 GCA_023410155.1 Verrucomicrobiota bacterium
ATCGGAAAGTGATCGGAGCCGATCGCGCCGAGTCGCTCCAGTTTCACGACTCTGAAATGGTCGCTGTGGAAGACGTGATCCAGGGGCCACCGCATCCCCGGCCAGCGCGCGTTGAAGGTGTTGAACATCCCCCGCCCGATCCGCGGGTCGAGCAATCGGCTGATTTTCCTAAAGAGCCGCGTTGTCCGCGACCACGCGACGTCGTTCAAGTCTCCGGTCACCACGATCGGGCCCGTTTCCCGCGTCACGCGCTTGGCCACGATCACCAGCTCAGCATCACGCTCCGTCGAGCGCGGATTCTCCGTCGGACTCGGAGGTGCAGGATGCAGGAAATGCACCCTCACGCGCTCTCCGGAACCGAGAACCAAGGTGGCGTGCATCGACGGCACATCCTTCTCCACCAGGAACTCCACCGCCGCGTCCTCCATTCGCAGCCGCGAAAACACGTGCATCCCGTAGGCGTTGGCCAGCGGTTGGCCGAGCCGGTGCGGGTAATCACGCTCCAATGGACGTAGCGCCCTCTCCCACCACGCATCGCTTTCCAAGGTAACCATCACATCCGGGTCGTGTTCCCGGACCAGCGCGAGGAGGCGGTCCGCGTCGCGGTTCGAGATCAACACGTTTGAAGCAAGGATCCGCAACGACCGTCCACCCCGGGCGGCGGACGCACTCTTGACCTCCTTATTCCACAGCGGGGTATAAGGCAGAATCCGCCCGGTCTGATAAACGAAGCACAGGCCCGAAACAACACACCCGCTCCACGGGAGCCATGACGATGGTTCAAGCCGCAGCGCCGTCAGCACGGTGACCACCAGCGAGACCGCGGCGAGTTGCAAACGTGGGAAATCCCATCCGCGGACCCACCACACCTCACTGGTTGAGAATGGCAGCAACGTGACCAAACCCAGGGCCGCTGCCAAAATCGCGAGCGCGAGGTCGATCATCATGAGTCGAGCCGCACGACGGGTTTATGCGCGAGGTAAGCTTTCCGGGGCATGCAGAAATGGACCTTGGAATCGGATACGCGTTCGTGAGCACCCGACCCGATTCACACCGCGGCAGGACCCGATGCGGATCGTGGCGCGACCCGATCCGCACCGAGGCGCGACTCAAGCCGCCTTCAGCACCGATCCGAACCGTGCCACGGTGCGGGCCAGCTCGCCGGTCCGCCGCGTCACTTCGGCGGAGACGATGCGCTCGCCGTCGAAATCCGCCCCCGTCGCATAAACGAAGCGCGGCACGATCACGCTGCGGAAATCGAGCATCAGGCTGTTCGCAAGTGACATGATCGACATGTAGCTGCTGATGCCGCCGGCGGCGCAGAGGAAGCCGACCGACTTGTTCTCCCACGAACTCCCGGTGAGCTCGATGAGGTTCTTCAGTGCGGCGTTGCCGTCGTAGTTGTAGATCGCAGTGGCCACGATCACCGCGTCGGCGTCAGCGATCATCTTGCCGGCGAGGGCGACGTTGGGATGCCCGTAAGCCGCGCCACCATCACACAGCGGCAGAGGCAGGTCTCGCAGGTCGAGCCAAGACACCGCGTGGCCCTCGGCCTCGAGCACGCGCTGCGCCTCGAGGGCGAGCAAGCGGCTGTTGCTTTCTGAATTCAGGCTGGAGGAAACGATCGTGATCATGATGGAAGGCGAAAGCGTCGGTTCAGGCCGCGGCCTTCAGCGCCGAGAGTCGCTCACGCGCCGCGGAATGACGGGCGGAAAAAGAGCTGAGTGGCACGACGCGTGTTCGTGCCCGACTCCAAAGCGGCAGGCTGGCGAGCATGGCTTCCAGCTCCCCTGCGGAGCCCACTCGCGCCACGAACGAAAATCCCACGGTCCCGAGCAACGGGCCACCGGCGAGGATGCGGCCTTCCGTCTGCAGCCGCTCGCACGCCGCAAGCGTGGGGACCACGGAGGATTCCAGATAGGCAACGAGCTCGGTCCGCGGCAGCGAGCCGGCGGGATCGAAGAGCATCTCGACGTAATAGTCGTGGGCGGAAGGTCTGGGCACAGAGTTCATAAAGGTAGGATTGATCCTCGTCAGGCTACGACCTCAAGTTAAGTTGAGGTCAAGAGGTGCCACATGGAAAAATGCGAACGAACCGGATTGTCGTGGGAACTCAGCGTCGGCGAAGTTGCCGAGCGCAGCGGCGTCGCGGTGTCCGCGATTCATTTCTACGAGGCGAAGGGATTGCTCTCGAGCTGGCGGAATGCCGGCAACCAACGACGCTACGGCCGCGAGGTGTTGCGGCGCGTTTCGATCATCAAGGTCGCGCAGCGTCTCGGCATTCCCTTGGCCTCAATTAAGGATGCGCTCGATTCGCTCCCGAAGGGACGCACGCCGACAGACCGGGACTGGCGCAAGCTCTCCGCCTCCTGGCAGGCAGAGCTCGACGGACGGATCGCCCGACTGACCGAGCTCCGCAACCGCCTCACCGGATGTATCGGCTGTGGTTGTCTTTCGATGAAGGACTGTCCCCTGCGCAATCCGCAGGACGAACTCGCGGAGCAGGGCCCGGGACCGCAACTGCTCGCCGACGCAAACGAAACCTAGGGCGTTGGCTCGAGAAGGCCGCGCGGTTCCCGATCGGTCAGCCGATTCAGATATCGAATCGCGGCGATCAACACCGCGATGCCGCAGAGGATCGCCCACGGAATGCCCTCGATGGAATACTGCGCGAGCACGCCGGCGGCCGCGGGCAGGAAGGCGCCGCCGAGATTGGCGGCACCCGATTGCCGGCCGATCACGGTTTGCACGGAATCCGGCGCGAAACGATTAGGCACTTCGTGCATCAGGCACGGATAAACCGGGGCGAAACCCAGCCCGAGCAGCATCAGCGACGCCATCGCGAACATCGGTGTGTCAGCGAAAGCGAATAGCAGCGTTCCCAGCAGAGCCACTGCGCAACCGAGCGCGATGAGCCGACGATTTCCCCAGCGCTCCACCACGAAGCCCACAAGGATGCGTCCGCCCGTGATCGAGGCGTAGAACGCCGCAGCGCAAAGTGCCGCCACGGAAGGTGCGAAACCACGCCCGACCGCGAGGATCGAGCCGGCCCACAAACCGGTCGTCGTCTCCACCGCAACATACACGGCGAAGATCGCCGGCGACAGCCAGCCCGCGAATGAGTTCGCGCGCAATGTGGGCACCCTCGTCTGCCCATCGCCATGCGCGGCATCGCGTCCGCGGTCCGGCACATGCGACCAGAGCCCGAGCGTAAGCAGAAAGAGCAAAGCCAGCGAGAGCTGGATGCTCCCGAGAACATGATAGCCGCCGCGCCACCCCAGCGTGCCCGCCAGCGCGTGCCCCATGAACACCGGCCCGCACGTGGCTCCGACGCCCCAGCACGCATGCAGCCAGTTCATGTGCCGGCCACTGTAGTGGCGCGCGACGAATCCGTTGAGAGACGCGTCCACCGCGCCCGCCCCCAGGCCGAGCGGAACCGCCGCTGCCATCAAGGCCGGCAGACCAGAGGCATTGGCCACCATCAGCATGCCCGACCCGGTGAGAACGCAGCTGACCAGCACCACGGGACCGGTGCGAAAGCGCGCGATGATTCGGCCGCTCGAGAACCCCGCGATTCCCGCGAGTAGCGTGCCGATGATCGTGATCGTGCCCGCGACGCCGATCGGAAGATGGAGCTCCGGGTAGATCGCCGGCCAGGCCACTCCCAAGGTGCCGTCGGGCAGTCCGAGACTGACATACCCGAGGTAAATGACGCCGAGAAGGAAGAGGGAAAATCGCGGAGTGTTCACGACGCCCACGAACCAGCAGCGCCAGGACCGCGGTGCAAGCCCGGGAGCACTCTTGCAGAAGAACGCACGCCTGAGCGTGCGTATCCTCTTTTTCTATACAGCGGCGTCGCGCGCCACGTTGTGCACAAACAGCCTTCCGTCGCGTTCTTCGATCGCGAAGGTGCGCAGCGCGCGCTTGGCCGGACCGCCGCACGGCTTGCCGGTGGCGAGCTCGAAACGTGAGTTGTGCCACGGGCACACGACCACCCCGGCCTCAAGGCGGCCTTCCGACATTGGGCCGTAGCGGTGCGTGCAGAACTCCTGGAACGCGAACCACCGCCCGCCGTGCCGCGCGACGACGATGGTCGTGCCCTCGATACTTACTCGCGCGGTCTGGCCTTCGCCGATCTCCTCCACCCGACCGACGCAGATCGGCTGGGCGGCTCCGGCGCCCACTTCCCGCGTCTGTTGCGGCAGTTCGCCCTGGTGGCGATGCCGCCCCACGCCGATCCCATCGTCATACCCCAGCACACCGCCAAGATAACCGGACAAACCGATCACCCCGAAGGCAACCAGGGACACAATGAACGCGAGCAGATCGGTGCGCGGATCATCGAGCGTTTCAAAACGCAACCCGATGCTCAGTGCGTAGAGTCCCACCGCGACGAGGTTCAACACCATGTGCAACGTCGCGGTCTTCTTGCCCGGGTGATCGCTGCGAATGGAGCTGTAGTCCACGAAACCAGGAATCGAGGCCACGAGTGCCATCGCCACACCCAGCACGAGGCTCAGAA
This sequence comes from Verrucomicrobiota bacterium, assembly GCA_023410155.1. Taxonomy (GTDB): domain Bacteria; phylum Verrucomicrobiota; class Verrucomicrobiia; order Opitutales; family Opitutaceae; genus Opitutus. Next base: position 4,523 of record JAEYQF010000325.1, read on the forward strand.
ACGCCGCGGGCACGAGTTGCCACTCAGGCCGGGCCCAGATCCAACTCGCTGCGTCGAGCAGCGTGCCGAGCGCAAACAGCGCGATCGGCAGATGCACCAGCGCCGCGTGCAGCGGACAACGCAGCGGTTTGCCCTGCAAGAGATCTTTCGTCGTCGGCATCGTCATTTCTCCTCAGGCAGCCGGGCACCCTCGCGTGCGGCGATGGCGCGCCATTTCTTCTTCGACTCACGTGCGACGGCCGTTCCCTGGTCGAAAACCATCCGACTGCCGATATAGCCGGACGCGATCACCAGAACCGCTCCGGTGCACGAGGTGATCCACACCGGACCGGATGTCACTCCCTCGGAGCCCATGCGCAGGCCGAGATTGGCAAACCACACCAGCAGCGCGGCGCTGTTCAGGACCATGTGATAAAGTCCCAGCTTCCACGCGGGCTTGTCGCGCTTGATGCTCGACCAGTCCGCCACACCTGGCGGAATCGCGAGCAGCGCAACCACGGTGCCGACGAACGCCGCATACAGAGCGAGACGGGGCACCGCCTCGTGCGCGACTCCCGCCACGACCGCCAGATCGAGCGCGGCAGCGCTGAGCCAAAGGCCGACGGGCACGTGCACCATCGCCGAATGCAGCGGATGGCCCATCCATTTGCCTTGGAGAAATTCAACGAGTTTCACGGGGTGCGGCGGGGCAACGCCGTCGCCATCACAACCGACGGGGCTGCGCTTTGTTCCGCCGTCACCCCGCGAGCAGGCCGGAATCAGGACAAATCCGATGCGATTCTCCCTCCAACTCCCGGCCCCGTTCTTCCGGTCGTGCCGACATCGCATCGTTGCCGAGATGAGCGGAGTCATCTATATCCGAACCATGGATACGTCGTCCGGCGCCAATAGGACCCCGCCCCGCTGCGAAGATTGCGGGAGCTACGAGGCTCAACCTTTTGACGGCACGTGGCTCTGCGGTGAATGCCTGCAATTGCGTGGTGCCTGCTGCGCGGAGCGCCTGGATTCGCCCGAAGACCACTCCAGGGACGCCCGCCCGAATTGTGCGGGACCGGTCAACTGAGGCTCTAATTACATCTGCCCCCGGGGCGGCAGCGGCTTGCCGGAAACGCCTTCCTTGCCCGGGCGGGCAGCGTCGCCGCCGCTACCTGTCCCCGTCTCGCCCTTCGCAGCGGGCGGATTACGGTGTAGCTTTTCTCCGGCAGCGGAGTCTGCGGGCAGAGGCTTCTCCTTATCGGTATAATACTCGTCGGGAGGATTGTCCCAACCAGGCGCAGGCGTGCGGTCCTTTCTCAGTGCCGGATCGGCGTCGGTCTCGGCATCGCGAGGAACGGAGACATTTTTCGAGGAGGGTGAATCGGGCATGGCACCAACATAGCCAGCCCGCGGCGCTCGTCTTTGGGCCGAAACGCGGCTTGAGAGATGGGAGCGTTCCCTAGGCGGCCGACGCGCTCGCCGAGCGAATGCGTTCGCGGGCCCAGATCACGAGAAGGATCGCGGAGATGGCGATGGCCTCGAAGAGCGCGGTTGCCTCATTGCGATCACCCGGCTGGCCGAGAGTGCGCGGCAGATGCACGAGGAATACCCAGGTGCCGACCATGCCAGCGGTGAGCGCTGCCGTGAGTCGGACGAACCGTGGAATCAACAAGCCGATCCCGGCGGCCACCAACGCAGCGCCGGTTAGATACGTCCAGAACATCGCGCCCGGCATCCAGGCGGGAACGAGGTGCTGCACGAACTCGGCCCAGCGAAAGTGCTGCAACCCACTCTGCGCGAGAAACCACGCGAGCATAAAGCGCCCCAGCCAGGCCGCCACGCCCGCAATTCGTGTCGGCGCTGCTGCCCCACTCGCCGCAACGATCCACGCACCGCCAGCCAGCGCGCATGCCTTACCCGCATTGGTCCACGCACCGCCGAACGTCGCATCAGCGAGCGCTGCGGGGATCGCGAAGCACAGTGCGCTGGCAAAGATCACCGCGCCGAGCACAGACGAAATCAGTGCGCGCCGCCATCCGACGCAGATCGCGACTCCCGCAAGAATCAACATTGCACCCGCAGCCATCGCCGTGACCTCGCGAGCGGGCATCGTCTCCGGCCAGGGCAGCAGCCGCGTGACGAACCCACGATAGTGAAGTTGTTGAACGCCGAAGAAAACGAGGGCCGCCGAGAAGCCCAGCTGACCGGTGCGCAGAAGCGAAGGCGAAGGGATCACGGTGTCGCGAGGGAGATTTCTGGGCTTAACCCCGCGGGTTGGGCCATCCCTTCACCGTCTCCGTTTGAGATCGACAGAGCAGCGTCTCGAGGCGCTGTGAGTTCGCCCAGACGGCACGCCACGGCCGCCGCGAGATCTGCGGAATCAAGCCGGCCCTGACATTCCAGCGCATACGCCAGCTCCACCAGCTCGCGCCGCAGCCGCTCGAGCTGTTCCTCCAGCGACCTCGGTGAGGGTAACCTGCTCATCAAGGGATGCGACGACGAAAGTTCATCCGGCAAAGACACTCCCACTCACCCGCGGCGTTCTCGCGACTCGACGTGAAAAGGCGGTGATCGTCCGTGATGAATTCCGTCACCTCGCGAAACTTCACGAGCTCCAGCGATCCGGGAAACGGGCCCACGGTATCCAAACTTAGGATGCGTCCGGATGCATCCACGGCCCCCTCGTAGCGCCAGAAGTGACTCGTCATCGTGTCTATCCAGAAACCTACGTATCGTGCGCGCTTCGTATCGAAGCCTAGCGTGAGACGGCACCGATAGGGGAACGCGTTGTTCGATCCGTCGGTGACGAGCCAGAACGGCCCGATCATCTGCGCAACCTCGATGCCGTGCATGACCTGCGGGGGCTGGTCGGGGCCGGGCGGGATTTCGATCTCGATCTCCCACGTGCCGACGAAACGCTCCAGCCAGCGATGTTCGGGCGCCGCGGTTTCCATCGGCATCTCCATGCATGAAGGCGTCCCGTCGGAAGGTTGGGTGGGAATGGTGTCGTTGTTCATCGGGAATTGAAGTTTCATGTTCTCCACG
>JAEYQF010000376.1 GCA_023410155.1 Verrucomicrobiota bacterium
ATGGTGCCGGCCTCGGAAGCGGGCGCGGCAGACGGCGCGGCGGGTAGGGGGCGTCGGGTTTCGGCGAGTTGTTTCTCGTCGAGGACCACGCGTTCCTGCGCCGCGGGGAGTTTGCGTTCCCACGTGGCGCGTTCGCTGCCGGCGACCATGGCGTCGCGCAGCGAGGTAAGCTGGCGGTGTTGTTGCCAGGCGAGCGCGGCGGCGCCGGCGGTGGTGGCCGAAAGCAAACCGATCAGGAGATTCTTGGCGGAGGGCACGACGGGGGAGACGTGTCCCACCGGAGCGGGTTACCGCGGTGGGAACTCGAACTCAGCCTTGGCGCGGTTTTTCGCAAGCACGAGGTAGGCGCTGAAGGTGGTCATGCGTTTCGACATGAAGCCTTCGATCAGATTTGTGCGGCCGTTCTCAAGCAGGTTCTGCAGCTCGCCGACAGGAATCTCCTTGGCGCAGACATGCTTCTTCATCGTGAAGACGATGCGGTTGTCCTGGTCGGGGCGGCGCACGTAGTAGGAGTCGCCGGCTTCGAGGATCTCGCCGCCAAAGGCCTTGCTCTGGCCGACGACCTTCGCCTTCGACAGATCGGGCGGAGCCTTGGCTTTGCGCACGATCGGCTTGCCGTCCTTGTCGAGCTTGGGGGCGCGGGGCGGGAATTTCCACTCGGCCTTCTCGCCGGCACGCTCGAAGAACGCGTCGAACGGTCTCCCTTTTTTGGATACGAAGCCTTTGATGACGTCGGTTTTTCCTTCGGCGATCAGCTTGATCACCTGTTCGCGTTCGAGCGGTTTCTGGCAGAGCAGTCGGCCGATGCGGAAGGTCTGCTTCCAGCCGTCGCCGTCGCGTTCGCGCAGCACGTAGCTGGTGCCGACTTCGCAAAGCTGCGCGCCGGTTTTCTCATCGGTCCAGAATGGCTCGACGGTGCCGAGGTCGACCTTGTCGCCAAAGTCATACTCGGTCTTCCACTTGTTTTTCTCCTCGTCTTTGACGAGACGCAGCACGGCGGAGAAACGATTGCGGGTCTTGGCGGAAACGAAGCCATCGAGCGGGCCCACTTTGCCCGTGGTGACGAGCTCGTGAACTTCGGACTCCTCCATTTTGCGGCCGCCGATGACTTTGTAGATCATCAACTCGCCGTCTTGGGACTTGTAGCCGCGGAGCGTTTCACGGAGCGGTTTCCCGTCGGTGGGCGAGGGGATCTCGGTCTCACGTGCGGCGGAGTCGTCCTCCTCGAAGCCTTTTACGCGCTCGACGATGCCTTTCGTCTGTTCGACGACTTCGGCCATGAAGGTCTCGCGGGAGAACTTATTGTGCTCCATCTGGCGGAGCTTGAACTCCCACTCGCCCGTCATCGCGGGGCTGGTGAGCGCGTCGGCTTGGACCGCGGTGAGAAATTGCAGGAGCTGCTCGGCCTTGGCGGTCGGGATGAGCTCGCGCTGACCACGCTCAAGATACTTCTGATTGATGAGGCCGTCGATCGTGTCGGCGCGCGTGGCGGGCGTGCCGAGACCGCGCTCCTTCATCGCTTCGGCGAGCTCTTCGTCGTCGACCAGTTTGCCGGCGCCTTCCATCGCGGAGAGCAACGTGGCTTCCGTGTAGCGCGGCGGCGGCTTGGTGGGTTCGGCGTGGAGAATGGGATCGAGCGTCTTCGCCTGCGCGGTTGGCTTTGCCGCGTCGTTTAGGCGCTGAGCAAAATCTTCCGCCGAAAGCGCGGGCAGCGCCTTCGAATCGGGCGAATCTTCATCGACGGTGCTCTTGCCATACACGGCGAGCCAGCCGGGCGAGGTGAGGACTTTGCCTTCCGTTTTGAAATCGTGAGCGGGCGCGACCGTGCTGATGCGCGTCGTGATATCGAACTCCGCCGCCGGATAGAACGCGGCGACGAAACGGCGCGCGATCATGTCGAAGACCTTGGCCTCCATCTCATCGAGATTCTTGGCCTCGGTCGCGGTGGGGATGATGGCAAAGTGATCGGAGATCTGCGCATTATTGAAAATGCGCTTGTTCGGACGGAGCCAGCCTTCGTCGAGCACCTTGCTGGCATGCGGGGCGAGGTTGCCGTGCAGGTTCGACAAGACCTCGCGGCAGGTCGGGATGTAATCCTCCGGCAGCGCGCGCGAGTCGGTGCGGGGATAAGTGATCATCTTGTGCCGCTCGTAGAGCGCTTGCGCGATCTGGAGCGTGCGGCGCGCGGGCAGACCGTAGCGGTTGTTGGCCTCGCGTTGGAGCGTGGTGAGATCGTAGAGGCGTGGCGCGGCTTGCGTGCTGGCCTTCTTTTCTTCCGTAACGGAAGCGAGCGGCTGACCCTGGCACGCAGCGACGATCGCCTCGGCCATCGCCTGATCCCAGATGCGATCGATGCGGTCGTGCTCGTCTCCCTCGTTACGTTTGAAATCGCGGCGCTGGTAAACGCCCTCGTAGCGACCTTTCGCGACCTCGAACGTCGCGGTCACGCGCCAGAACGCGCGCGGCACGAAGTTGCGGATTTCGAGTTCGCGGGCGAACACGATGGCGAGTGTCGGCGTTTGCACGCGGCCGACGGAGGCGACGTTGCCGGCGCGGGAGCCGAACATGCGCTTGGTGAGAGCGCGCGTGCCGTTGATGCCGATGAGCCAGTCGCTCTCGCTGCGGCAGCGCGCGGCCTGTTCGAGGCCGAGCATCTTCTCGCCGTCGCGCAGATTCTTGAAAGCTTCCTGGATGCCGCCCGCGGTCATCGTCTGCATCCACGCGCGCTTCACGGGGAGTTTGCACTTCGTGAGCTGATAAAGATACGCGAAAATCAACTCACCCTCGCGCCCGGCGTCGCAGGCGTTGATGACCTGGTCGACGTCTTTTCGTGCGAGCAGTTTCTTCAGTGCGCTGAAGCGCTCCTTCGAATCCTCGATTGGCTTCAAGCCGAACTTCCCAGGGATGATGGGGAGTGTCTCGAGTCGCCAGAAGCCGTATTTCTTCTTGTCGATATCCTCGGGCATCTCGAGTTCACGAGGTGACCGAGCGCATACGAGATGACGTAGTCGTCGTTTTCGTAGTGGTCGCCTTTTTTAGGAACTTTGCCGAGTGCGCGTGCCAGATCAGCCGCCACGGACGGCTTCTCGGCAATGACAAGTGACTTCATGAGGCTGCGAGCGGTTACGCGGCGCCCGCGGCGATTTCAAGAAATAGTTTTTTCGCGCGGGCCGAAATGCGCGTCCGAAAGTTCCGCGCGACCTGACGCAGCGGCGCGACGAAGGGCCTCTCAATTTCCACCGAAGCTGTAGGGCAGCGTGGACGCCGTTTTGTAACGCTTCTCGAGTCGAGCGATGATCGGATCCATCTCCTCGGGTTTGAACCAGTGTTGGGCGGCATGCTCGCGCAGCTGCTCGATATACGAGAGCACGTAGCTGCGACTGAGTTCCTCGCGGCGCGCGAGGATCTGTTCCGCCTGCTGCTCGAGTTCGGTGATGCCGCGTTCAGAGGTGTCCTCACAGAGTGCGAGGATGCGATCGAACTCGATCTGCATGGGCGCGAGCGGGAGAGTCTTCAGATTGTGAATCCAGCCGGAGTAGTCTCCTTCCTGCACGCGGGGAAGCACTGCCTGAGCCGTGGGCGTGCCGCGAACGAGTTCTTCGTGAAGCGTCGCGATCTTGTTCACGAAGATCGCTTCCTCCTGCAAGCGACTGCCGGCGAGCGCGGCCCTGAATAACGCTTTCTGCGCGGCCGGAGAGACGTCCCTCCGCGCGTGATCGTAGTTGGCGGAGACGGCGTTGCGCGCCTGGCCGACTTCGCGCAGGTATGCCCGGAAGCGTTCGCGGAAGCGGTCGACGGCGCGTTTCCAATCCTCGATGTGCTCCAGCCGGGCGATCCCGCGCGTGTAGTGATCATCGGCCTCGCGGAGAAACTTCTCCACGCCGTCCTCGATTTCCTCCGCGAGACGTTGCTCGATGAATTCCAGCAACTCGTCGGCTGACTGATTGCGGGCGAGTTCCTGCCGCTGCTCCTCCAGTTGCAGCACTTTCGGCACAGGCCGCTTCGCGAGCGCGAGCAGAAAGTCCACCGGCGTGTGCTCCGCGCGCAGTCGCTGGATGGTTTCCGCCGTGGTCACGCGCGACTCCTGCAGGAGGTGACGCGCTTTTTTGACGGCGCACTCCTCGGTGAGGAACACGCGAAGCAAGAGGGGAAACTCGCTCATGGTCTGGCTGGATAGCAGGAAGGTTGGACCGGCACGCGATCGGACGACCGCGGCGCGAACGCGCTAGAGGGCGGATTTGAGCGTTCGTTCCGGTTGATGACAAAGATTTTCTGAAGCAGGCGGCGCGGAATGCGCCCGGAGGCGCGACTCTGGGTCTGGCCAGACGTGACACCAAGCCACAAGAGTCCTGTCCGTGCGCGCATGCCGGAAGGTTTTTCCTCAGATGTGGTGGTGATCGGAGCGGGAGCATCTGGCCTGATGGCCGCGCGCGAACTCGCACGCGCGGGATTCTCCGTGCAGGTGCTCGAGGCGCGCGATCGCATCGGCGGCAGGATATTCTCGCACCGACCGGCGGGATGGCCGCAGGCGATCGAGCTGGGCGCGGAGTTCGTGCACACGGGCAACAAGGCGTTGGAAAGCGCGCTGCGCGCGGCAAAGATCCCGATGCGGAAGATCGAGGAGCAGCACTGGCTGATCAGCCGCGGGCGGCGTATCCATTTACCGAATGCGTGGGATCGGATCGATGCCGTAATGCAGAGCATCGGCCCGCATTTTCGGGGGGATTTCGCGAGCTGGTTGCGGCGGCATGGCGCGAAGCTCTCGCCGGAGGATCGTCTGCTCGCCGCGGGTTTTGTGGAGGGCTTCCAAGGCGCGCCGCAGCGACGGATGAGCGCGCATATCCTCTACAAGGCTTCGCTTGAACCGGAGGAGCAACTTCGCCCGGGCAAACCCTACGCGACGCTGATCGAGTGGTTGCAACGATCGCTGCAAGACGAGCGGGTCTGCACGCTCCTGAACAGCCCGGTGAAGCGGATTCGCTGGCGCAAGAATCGCGCTCTCGTCGAGACGGCGGGCGCGGATGTCTTCGAAGCCAGGGCGGTGGTGGTGACCGTGCCGCTCGGCGTGTTGCGAGCGCGGCCGGGTGAAGATGGGGCGATCCGATTCATGCCATCTCTGCCCGGGAAGCAGCGCGTCCTGCGGGGGCTCCCGTCGGGGCACGCGTGTCGCGTGATCCTGCGTATGCGCCGTGACATTTGGCGACGGGGACCGATCCCTGCGGAGCTGCGCCGCCGCTCGGGCCGCGCCTTTGGATTCCTGCATTCTGACGAGGAGTTCTTTCCGGTTTGGTGGAGCGAAGCTCCCAGCCCGATTCTGGTGGGATGGACCGGTGGCCCGGCCGCCGAGTGCATGGCGGGGTGGTCGGCCAGAAAGGTTACAGGGAAGGCGTTAGAAACCCTCGCACGCCTCCTCGACTGCAATTCCCGCACGCTGCGTGGCGCCACGCTCGATGCGTGCACGCATGATTGGGCGGGCGACTCTTTCACCCGGGGCGCTTATAGTTTTGCCGCGGCCGGTCAGGAAAATGCGCCGAGCCGGCTCGCCCAGCCGGTGCGCGGCACCTTGTTCTTCGCGGGAGAGGCGACGGCCGATCCGCTCGAGCTCGGCACGGTGCACGGCGCCCTCGCGAGCGGGGTGCGCGCCGCCCAAGAGGTGGTCGTCGCGCTCAAGCGCCGGGTGCGGACGAAGAAATCCTGAAACTATTTTCCTACTGGTGGGTTCTCCCGCCATGCCGCTCGTCGAATCGCTGCTCCACGATCTTCGCCAATCCTTCCGTGCCCTCGTGCGCGACCCGAAGTTCTCACTCACCGCGCTGCTGATTCTGGCGCTGTGCATCGGGGCCAACGTCGCGATCTTCAGTATCGTGCACGGGAGCCTCATGAAGCCGCTGCCGTTCCGCGAATCCGCGCAATTGGTCAGTATCTACAATCGCTATCCCAACGCCGGCGTGGACCGCGCGGGCTCATCGGTGCCGCACTACTTGGAGCGCAAGGAGGGCCTGAATACGCTGGCGGATGCCGCTGCGCTGCGCCCGGCGGGCGTGACGGTAGGGGAGACCGGCACCCCTGAGCGCGTCGACTCCATGCAGGTGACGCCATCCTTCTTCCGGACCCTGGGCGTGTCGGCTGCGCTCGGTCGGGTATTCACTGAGGAGGAGGGCAACTACGGGAAACATGAGGTCGTGATCCTCAGTGACGCGCTCTGGCGCCAGCGCTTCGGCGGCGATCCTGATGTGATCGGGCGGACACTCCGCATCAACACCACCAATCACGTGATCGTGGGCGTTATGCCCGCAGGTTTCCGTTTTCTGAATCTCCGCGCCGTCCTTTGGACACCCCTCTGCTTCTCCGAGGAGGATCGGAAGGACGACCGCCGCCATTCGAACAACATGGAGATGATCGGACGGTTGAAGCCTGACGCCAGCGCCGGCGCCGCCCAGGCCGAGATCGATGCGCTGAACGCCCGCGCGCTGGAAGGCGATCCGTATGCGAGCCTCGTCGTCGGTGCCGGTTTCAGCACCCATGTGCGCGATCTGCGCGAAGACAGCGTGAAGCACCTGCGCCCCGCGCTGCTGCTCCTGCAGGCGGGCGTCTTCTTTCTGCTCCTGATCGGCGCGGTGAATCTCACGAATCTCCTGCTCGTCCGCGCCAGCGGCCGCACCAAGGAATACAGTATCCGCCAGGCGCTTGGTGCCGGAGCGTGGCAGATCGGTCGGGCCCTCGTGGCCGAGACAGTTGTGCTCACGTTGGCCGGCGCGGTGCTTGGGCTCGCTCTCGGCGCGGCGGCTGTGCGTGTGCTTGCCCTCGTCGTGGCGGACCAACTCCCCCTAGCGATCGGCGGGATCGATCCTGTCGTGATCGCAGTGGCGCTGGGGCTCTCCGTTGTGCTCGGCCTGGTGCTCGCCGCGCCGGTCGTGTGGCACACGGTGCGCGGAAATCTCACCCAAACGCTCTCGGTGGAGTCGCGCAGCGGCACGACCTCGCGTGCGGTGCATCGCCTGCGGCACGGACTCGTCGTCGCGCAGATCACCCTCGCGTTCGTGCTCCTTGCCGGCGCGGGTTTGCTCGGCCTCAGCTTCTCGCGCGTGCTGGAGGTTCAACCGGGTTTCCGCGCCGACAATGTGCTCACGGGTGCAATCGAGCTGCCGTGGGTGAACTTCAAGGAGACACCGGAGCGCCTCGCGTTCATGGAGAAACTTCTCTCCGAGCTGCACGCGGTCCCCGGCGTGGCATCGGCCGGTGTGACGACGAGCCTGCCGTTCTCCGGACGCAACGATCAGAACGGAATCTCCATTGACGGACGTCCGCTGCAGCCCGGCGAATCGCTGCAGGCGCATCGCACTGCCGGTGTGATTGGCGATTACCTGCAGACGCTTGGGATTCCTCTGATCGAGGGGCGCTTTCTCACCAGCGAAGATTCGCGGGCGAAGAGCAAAGTTTGTGTGATCGATGCCGCCGTCGCCGCGCGTTACTGGCCGGAAGGTGGCGCGATCGGGCATCGCCTCATCAACGGCCCGCCCGATGAAAACGCCGACCGCTTCACCATTGTCGGTGTGGTGGGCGTCGTGAAACACGACGATCTGGCTGACGACCACGCCAACGGCGCGATCTATTTCCCCTACGCTGACTACGCCAGCACCTCGTTTCTGGTGGCGGCGCGGACACAACAAACGCCAGAAGCGGCTGCCTCCGCGTTGCGCGCGGCGGTGCTGCGCGTGGACCCCGAACTGGCCCTGCATGACCTGAAACCCATGGCCTCGCGGGTCGAGGACAGCCTCGCGAGCCGGCGTCTGCCGCTGCTCCTGGCTGGACTCTTCGCCAGTGTGGCGCTCGTGCTCGCCGCCGTTGGTATCTACGGTGTGCTTGCTTACGCCGTGGCGCAGCGCCGCCGCGAGATCGGTGTGCGCATGGCGCTCGGCGCGTTGCCCGAACAAATCCTCCGGCAATTCCTCACGCTGGGTGCGACCCTGCTCACGATCGCGCTGCCGCTTGGATTGCTCGGCGCGTGGCTCTCGGGGCAGGCGATGAGCGGGCTGCTCTTCGGCGTGTCCGCGGGGAATCCGTGGGTGCTCGGCGGCACCGCCGTGATGCTTGTGGCTGTCGCGTTGCTGGCGTGTTATCTCCCGGCCCGCAGTGCGGCCAAGGTCGCGCCCATCGAAGCATTGCGCGGCAGCTGAGTGTGGTCGGGGTCGTGCCACTGTCCGCACCGGGTCGGGCCAGGGTGCGGACCTGGTCGCGATCGGGTGCGGCGTGAGTCGGGCCGCGGAGCGGATCGAGTGGGGCCCGTGTGTGGCTCGACACGAGCCAGAGCGCGGCGCAGCGTGGGACCATGGCCACGATTTATGAGCAACTGCGCGCAGACATCGTCACTTCGATGAAGGCGCGCGATCAAGTCACCACGACGGCGTTGCGCACCGCGGACGCTGCGATCAAGCGCGCGGCGATGGACGCGAATGTCGAGATCACCGACGCGCTCGTGATCGCCACGATGCGCAAAGCGGTGAAGAACCTCGCCGATGCGAAGGTGGAGTTCGAGAAGGGCGGCCGCAGCGACTTGGTGGCGGCCAATGACGCCGAAATCAAGGTGCTCGAAAAATACCTGCCTCAGGGCCTGAAGCCGGAGCAGGTCGACGCGTTGATCGCTGCCGCGATTCAGGAGACGGGCGCCCAAACGAAAAAGGACATGGGCAAAGTCATCGGAGTTTTGAAAAAGAGTCCGCAGGCGGCGCTGCTTGATTTCGCCGCGGTCAGCAAGGCGGTGCAGGCCAAGCTCCCGTGAGGCAAGGGATGGCGCGGACAGAATCTCCGCCGTTCTTAGAGCTGCCGGGAATAATCCTGAGCGCGAAAAAATCGGCCTGACGGTGAGTCGTCGGGCAACAGCACTGGCACGAGAGCGCCGGGCAGGACCGTCGACGGATCGTTGGGCGCGCGCGGGCCGCCCATGTCGGTGCGGAGCCAGCCGGGATCGAGCCGGGAGACGATCACGCCGGTGTCCTGGAGTTCCGCGGCGAGGTCATCGGTGAATTTATCAATCGCCCATTTCGATGCGCCGTAACCGGCAAGCTGCGGAGTCTTGTCGATGCCGGAAGTGACGTTGACGACGCGTCCCCAGCCGCGCCGTCGCATCGCAGGCACCAGCCGGGCGCAGAGACGAACGATGGCGAACACGTTGACCTGAAAACTCGAGGTCCAGTCGCCGAGCGTATGGTCTTCGATTTGCGTGCGCCACGGGTGCATGATCGCGGCATTGTTGTAGAGGATATCGACTCCGCCGAGGGCGGTGACCCGGTCCGCGAGCGCCTCCACGTCTGCGCCCATGGCGAGGTTGGCGGATAGGACGACGTGATCGGCGCGGCCTGCACTGGCGGCGACAACGCGAGCGAGAGTGGCAGCGCAGGCCGCTTCGGTGCGACCGTGCACGAAGACGCGAGCGCCTTCACGGGCGAGAGCTTCGGCGACAAGCTGCCCCACGCCGCGACTCGATCCGGTCACCAATGCGGTGCGTCCTTCCAGCGTCCGGGATGGAACGAGCGAATCCATGCCGGGGAAAACCTAACTCTCGCGCGGCGTTTCGCCAGTGTGAGCTCAACTTTCGGGGGTGGGGATCGGCTCGATCGGCGTGCGGAAAAAGCGTTCGCGTCGGGAAGTGTTGCGACCCTGGTTGAGGCGGCGTTCGGCCGGGGTGCTGTAGGCCGAGCGGCGATATCCCGTGCGGGAAGGATCCGAGGCACAGCGGATCTGAAAGGCCTGCATGCGATCAAAAAGCGAGAGCAGTTGCGCCGGGTCCGGATACGAATCCAGGCCGGAGCGTTCGAGGGCGAGCAACACCTCGTGAGTGGCTTCGAGGGTCGAGAGGCAGCCGACCTGCGGCTGTTGTTTGATGACGAACCGGCTCGGCGTCGAGGGAGTGATCATCACGCGCGGGAGGCACTGGAGCGACGGACTGAGTTTCAGCATCTTCCGGGCGCAAGCCCACGTGGCGTCGAGAACAAGGACGGTCAAGCGACGACCTCCAAGATCGGCGGGCGTCAGTTCGCCGCGCGAGAGATTGCGCGCGGCTTCGCCGGGGTAGAGCAGCACGGGGAAAGTAGCGGGATCGCGGAGAATCGCCTGCACGGGTTCGTGTTCATCGAAGGCGATGCCCATGTGAATCTCGCTCGAGGGGAGACACAGATGAGTCAGGCGACCTGTGCCCGCCTTTTCCTGCTTCCATTCTTTCGGATGCATCAGGAACACGAATCGCGTGCGGGTAGGCATCGGCACGATCGACCCGCACCAGCAATGAGCCTGCGGCCAGAAACAGCGATAACAGGTGGGGCGCCCCATCACTCGGAGAAATCGGTGTCGGCGTCGCCGAGGTCGAGTTCCTGGATCCACGCGTTGCGGTAGCGGACGTCGTGACCTTCGGCTTGGAGTTTGAGTCCGCCGGGGGTGTCGGTGATGCCTTTGCCGCCCTCGTTCCCGCCGTCGATACCGGAGTTGGGACCGCCCCAAACCTGCATGATCGCCTGGTTGCGATGCACTTTGACGCCGTTGAAGTAGAGGGTGACTTGGGCGGGCGCGACCTTGACGCCGTTCTCGAAGCGCGCGGCACGAAAAACGAGATCGTAAGCGTTCCACTTCCCGAGGCCGCGGTAGTGTTCGTAGGGCGATTCGGTCTCGTTGATGACCGCGCCCATGCCGTGCTTCGTCGTGTCTCCGTCGCAGATCTGAATCTCGTATCGGTTTTGTAGATACACGCCGCTGTTCCCCTTCGGATTCATGACCAGGAACTCGATGTGGAGGCGGAAGTCGCGGTAGGCTTTTTTCGTGACGATGTCGGCTGCGCCGTATTTGCCGCCGTTGGCCGCGGGATCAAACGTCATCAGCACCGTGCCGCCGTCGACCGGGTCCTCGACGATTTTCCATTTGATCGGGAGGGAGGAGCCGAAGCGCGGGCCTTCCCAGTAGGTCCATTTCGCGTCGAGCGTCTCGCGCGAGCCGTCGAGGAGAACTTCAGCGTCGTGCGGCGGCCGCGCACCGAGCCCGACCGCGGCATGAGCGGCGACAGCCGCGAAGACAACGAGAGCGGTGGCGGCAAACCGGAGCGGGGACGGCGGGTGGTGTGGCATGCATCGATGCGAATCGCTGGCGGGCCGAAAGGCAATGGCTCAGGCGGCGGCTTGACGCTTGGCGTGCCCCGGTCGACCGTCCGGGATGGACTCCACCGGACTGCAGATCGAAAAACTCGTCGCCGGAAACGGCCCGCGCGCCCGTGAAGGCGCCACTGTGACGGTGCACTACACGGGCCGGTTCACCGACGGCGAAAAGTTCGACAGTTCCGTGGACCGCGACGAGCCCTTCACCTTTGTGCTCGGAGCCGGCCAGGTGATCGCGGGGTGGGATCAAGGTGTCGCCCAACTGCAGGTGGGCGATAAAGTGCGTCTGACGATCCCGCCGGACCTGGCGTATGGAGTTCATGGATACCCGGGCGCGATCCCGCCAAATGCGACGCTGGTGTTCGAAGTCGAGTTGCTCGGCGTGGACTGAGCGGCGCGGCGTTGGACGGACGCCCGGATTGTTGTAAGGTGCCCGATGCAACTCACCGGGATTCACCACTTGACGGCTGTCACGGCCGACGCGGCTCGCAACCACGACTTCTATACGCGGGTGCTCGGCCTGCGCCTGGTGAAGAAGACGGTGAATCAGGACGACGTCTCGGCATATCATCTGTTTTACGCGGACGGAGAAGCCTCACCGGGCACTGATCTCACGTTTTTCGACTGGCCGGCGCCGCGTGAGCGACGAGGCACACGCAGTGTGACACGGGTCGGATTGCGGGTGCCGGACGAAGCTGCGCTGAACTGGTGGTCTCGGCGGCTCCGCGACTTTGCGGTGGACAGTCAGCCGGTCGGGGAACTCGCCGGAAGACCTGCGCTCGAGTTCGAAGACTTCGAGGGGCAACGTCTCTGTCTTGTGGTGGACGAGTCGCGCCTCGAACCGGCACGACCGTGGGCGAAGTCACCCGTGCCGGTGGAGCATCAGATCTTGGGGCTCGGACCGATCCTCCTGAGTGTGCCGGAGTTGGCGCCGACAGAGCAGGTCTTAACCGAGGTGCTCAACCTGCGACGCGTGCGCGAGTATGCGAGACTCGGTGCGACGGTGCATGTATTTGAGATGGGTGCGGGCGGACCAGCGGCGGAATTGCACATCGCCGAGGAGCCGGGAGCGCCGGCAGTGCACCCGGGCGCCGGAGGCGTGCACCACGTGGCCTTCCGCGTGCCGGACGAGGCCGCCTATCGCGGCTGGTTCGAGCGGCTGCAGTCGCGGGGAGTGCGCTCGAGCGGGCCCGTGGATCGGTATTACTTTCGCAGTCTGTATTTTCGCGAACCGAATGGCATTCTCTTCGAACTCGCCACGGATGGCCCGGGCTTCGCGGTCGACGAGGATAAAGAGAAATTGGGCGAGCGGCTGGCGTTGCCTCCGTTCCTCGAAGCGCGCCGCAAGGAGATCGAGTCCGGCCTTAAGCCGCTCTCCCTCCGCACCGGGGAAACGCGGTAGTCACGTCGCGGAGTGTATCCGGTTTGTGGTGACTTGCTGCGTGCGGGCGCGGCGGCATCGTGAGTCCATGAGACTCCTCCCACTCGGTCTGGCGGTGGTGTGTTCGCTCCTGGCTGCCCCGATTGGGCGGGCCCAACTGATGCACTGCTCCGCCGAGGGTGTGATCAGCGCGCAGTATCTGGGCGAGCGGTGGTGGCCGGACGAGATCGGCGGCCCGCGTGAGTTCACCTTCGATTTGTATTATGATGCGTCGCTCCGGCCGGACATGGCGTTCGATGTGTTCGCGACGTTTGCGGGGGACGGAGCCGCGCACAACTCCTGGCGCCTGCGGATGGGAGATCTCGATATCTCGGCGCCCTTCAGTTTGCTCACGCTCTGGGAGAACGGCGGCCTCGCCATCAACTACTACGATGAGCTGAGCGGGGAACTGACGGTGAACCTGGAGTTCGCCGGGCCGTGGAGGGTAGGGGCGCTGCCCGGAGAAACGCTCCCGCCGTTTCTGTTTGGTTTCATCTACTACAATAGCTGGAGCGCGGATGGCATCGGTGCGGGATTGGTGTTTGGCGATGCGCTCCAAGTGACGACGCGGCAGGTAGGCCGCATGACGCCAGTTCCGGAACCCACAACTTACGCAGCCGGTGCGACCGTGGCGCTGCTGGCCGCGATCCTCTGGCGGACTCGTCGATCGCGCGCGGCCGATCGCGGTCGATCCGCACGTGCTATGCAGTAGAGCGCGCGTCGGAGGTGGGGGCCGCCTCCTCGGAATCCGGTCCCTAAAAACCCGGGAAGCCGCCTTTGCCGCGCATGGCTTCGAGTTGGCGCATCATCTTCTTGCTCCCGCCGCCTTTCATCATGCGCATCATCTGCTGCATTTGCTGGAACTGTTTGAGCAGCTGATTCACCTCCACGATTTTCGTGCCGGAGCCGTCCGCGATACGCTTGCGGCGACTGCCGTTGATGATGTCAGGCTTGCGGCGTTCCTGAAGCGTCATCGAGCGGATGATCGCCTCGGTGCGCGCGAGCTGCTTGTCAGAATCGTCGGGCAACTGCACGCCGTTCATCCCGGGGAGCATGCCGAGGATGCTCTGCATGGAGCCCATTTTCTTCACCTGCTGCATCTGGGCGAGGAAGTCCTCGAGGTTGAAGTCGGCCTTGCGGAGTTTCTCCGCCATCTTCTCGGCTTCCTTCTCGTCGATCGTCTCCTGCGCTTTTTCGACGAGCGACACAACGTCGCCCATGCCGAGAATACGCGACGCGAGTCGATCCGGGTAAAACGGTTCGAAGTCGGACGTCTTCTCGCCGGTGCCGACAAATTTGATCGGAACGCTCGTGATCGATTTGATCGAGAGCGCGGCGCCGCCGCGGGCGTCACCGTCCATCTTCGTCAGGATGAGACCGGTGAGCGAGAGTGCCTCGTGAAACGTCTTGGCGACGTTGACCGCTTCCTGACCGAGCGCGCCGTCGGCGACGAGAAACGTCTCGTCGGGCTGCACGCGAGCACGGAGTTTTTTCACTTCCTCGATCAACTCAGCGTCGATCTGCAGACGGCCGGCGGTATCGAAGAGAATGCAATCGGCGCCGGCGTCCTGTGCGGCCTTGAGCGCGGCGGCTCCGATCGCCGGCACATCGCGTGAACTGCGATCGGCGTAGAACCCGAGCTCTTCCTGTTTCGCGAGAATCTCGAGTTGGTCGATGGCCGCCGGGCGGTAAATATCACACGCGACAACGAACGGCCGGTAGCCGCGTTTCTTGAGCAGCTTGCCGAGCTTGGCGGTCGAGGTGGTCTTGCCCGAGCCGTGCAGACCGGCCATGAGGATCTTCAGTGGGCGGGCAGGGGAAAGTTCCGTCGAGCCCTCTCCGAGCAGACGCACGAGCTCGTCGTGGATGATCTTGATGACTTGCTGGCCCGGAGTGACGGATTTGATCACCTGCTGGCCGACGCACTGAGCTTGGACGCGCTCGACGAATTCACGCGCGACCTTGAAATGCACGTCCGCAGCCAGCAGGGCCGTGCGCACTTCCTGCAGCGCTTCCGCCATGTTATCCTCGGTGAGGTGCCCCACACCGCGGAGGTTTCGGAGTGCCTGGCCCAGTTTATCCGTGAGTGTTTCGAACATGAAGGGCCAATGAAGGAGCGAGCCGCACGTTCGGCAAACACCTAATGCGGTCGGAAAACTGGGAATGATCACCCCGCGGAAAGTGCGGTGGTAAGGGAAAACCGGATTGGGTGCTCAGGTCCCGAAAAACGCGGCTGCGTGGGCGAACACCCGGAAGAGGCAGGTGACGATGACGGGAGTTCTCCCCATGCTCCGTTCATCCATCCTCCGAACCGCTGCGATCGCAGCGTCTCTTCTGTCGGTATCCACCGGCTTCGCACAGCTCACCGCCGAGCCATTCCTCGGCGCGTCCAACTACTCGCTCATCGTCAAAGGTAACGCGACTTTCGCCGGCAGCCACGTGGCCCTCGGCGGGTTGATCGGCGGCAACCTCGTGATGCAGCCCAATGCGAACATGGAATTTGGCAACCGGCTCTCCAACGGTTTCGCACTCCACGTCGGCGGGCAGGTGCAGCAACTCGGCGGCGGCCAGATCGCGCTATTCAACAACGCCTACTATTTCGCCAATGGTTCGGGCGGTGCGACCCTGCAGAATCCAGGGACCGCGCTCGCGGTGTCGCCGGTCAACGCCTCAATCAACTCGATCTTTTCGGCTTTCGAGAGCCGCGGGGATGAGTTCCTCAACGCCGGGAGTTTCGGCGCGGTGAGCGCGACATCGCTCGTGGCGGGCAACAAGCTCACGCTCACCGTGCAGCCAGGCGAACTCAACGTCTTCACGGTGGACGCGAGTCTCGCCGGTTTGCTCGCCGACCAAAACGCCGAGGTGCACGTGTCTGGACTGCTCGACGGCAACACCCGCCTCATCGTGAATTACGTGGGTGGTGGCGATGCGAGTGCGCTCGATTTCCGCGCAAAGACACTCGGGCTCTCCGGCACCACCTACGATCAGGTGATCTGGAATTTCGCTGACGTCGGCACGGTGAGCTTTTTCGGCGACACCTTCCACGGCTCCATCTTCGCACCCACGAGTTCGATCGTGTGGAGCGCCAACGATCTCGACGGCCAACTTGTCGCCGCGACCTACACCTCGCTTGTGCAGCGCGAGATTCACGATCCGGTTTTCTGGACCGAGCCGCCACCGCTGACCCCGATCCCGGAGCCGTCCACCTACGCTGCCGCGGGCGCGCTGCTGTTGGTGGGCGTGGTGGGCCTGCGTCGCTGGCGCTCGAGGGCGCCCCGGACGGTGTGATCTTGCTCCGGATCGGGAGCCCTACCGCGTTCCCGACCGAAACTGTTAGGGTGCAACGATGACGGGGGTGAACATCCCCCGTCTCCATTTCTCGCTGGTCAAGTGCGGCGGTTTTCCGGATAACCGCCGCGCCTATGAACCCTGTTCTCAAGCTCTTGATCGAAGGCGGCAGCCTCACGACCAGCCAGATGGCGACGGTCGCGGGCCTGACCGAAGCCGAAGTTCAACAGCATCTGGAACAGCTGAAAAAAGATAAAATCTTCCTCGGCTGGCGTCCGGTGCTCGATCTTTCGCGCGAGGCCGCCGCCGCTGCCGCCGTTCGCGCGGTGATCGAGGTGCGCATCACCCCGGAGCGTGGGGGCGGGTTCAATCGGCACGCGGACCGGATCAGCCGGTTCGACGAGGTCGAATCCTGCTACCTGATGTCGGGCGGCTACGACCTGCTCGTGTTTGTTCGCGGCGGTTCGCTGCAAAAGGTCGCGAGCTTCGTCTCCGAGAAACTTTCCACGATCGAGGGCGTGCTCTCCACGTCCACCCACTTCATGCTGCGCTGTTACAAGGAGCAGGGCTTCCTGCTCGAGAACGGCGAAGCGTCGGGTCAACGCCTCAACGTCGCGCCCTAAACGGCGCCGCCTTTTCCATGAGCAACGACCCAAAGCGTTGGGTGGCGGGCCACGTGTCCTCGCTGCCCAAGAGTGGCATTCGCGATTTCTTCGAACTCGTCGCGAAGATGAAGGGCCAGGACGTGATTTCCCTCGGTGTGGGCGAACCCGATTTCGTCACGCCGTGGCACATCCGTGAAGCTGCGATCTACGCGCTCGAGCGCGGCAAGACCTACTACACCTCGAACCTCGGTTTGTTGGAGCTGCGGCGCGCGATCGCCGATTACGTCGCGGAGCACTTCAACGTCTCCTATCGACCGGAGGATCAGATCATCGTGACGGTCGGCGTCAGTGAAGCGCTCGATCTCGCGTGCCGTGCGTTCCTGAATCCCGGCGACAAGGTGATGTATCATCAACCTTGCTACGTCAGTTATCACCCGAGCATCACGCTGACGCACGCCGTCGGGCTCGCGGTGCCGACCTACGCGAAGGACAATTTCGCGCTCACCGCCGAAGCGCTCCGCGCTGCGTGGCAACCCGGCGCGAAGATGCTGATGTTGAATCTCCCGTGCAACCCGACCGGCGGCACCTGCGATCGCCGTCAGCTCGAGGAGATCGCCGCGTTCTGTCGCGAGAAGGATCTGCTTGTCCTCACCGACGAGATCTACTCGGAGCTCACGTTCGACGGCACGCACACGAGTATCGCGAGCCTGCCCGGCATGGCCGAGCGCACGATCTTCCTGCACGGTTTCTCGAAGGCGTTCGCGATGACCGGCTGGCGCATCGGCTATGCGTGCGGTCCCGCCGTCCTCATCGACGCGATGATGAAGGTGCACCAATACTCGATGCTGTGCGCCTCGATCATCGCACAGGAGGCCGCGCTGGAAGCGCTGCTGCGCGGTTGGGACTCCGTGCTGAAAATGCGCGAGCAATACCATCGCCGTCGCGACCTGATCGTGCGCCGCTTCAACGAAATCGGCCTGGTTTGCCATTCGCCGCGCGGATCGTTCTACGCGTTTCCGAGCGTGCAGAAGCTCGGGCTGACCGAGCAGGAGTTTGCGGTGGGCCTGTTGCAGAAGGAACGAGTCGCAGTCGTGCCCGGGACCGCCTTTGGCGAGAACGGCACGGGGCATGTTCGCGCCTGCTTCGCCACCAGCTACGAGCAGATCGTGGATGCGTGCGATCGCATCGAGCGGTTCGTTGCTGGTAATCGCCGCTCCTGAATTGTCTCGCGAAGGCAGGGAAGGAAACGAAGGTGTTTCCTTTCCATCCTTCGCCTCCTTCGCGAGAATCTTTCCCATGTCCCGCACCGTTGCCATTGTTGGCCGACCCAATGTCGGCAAGAGCCGCCTCTTCAATCGGCTGGCGCGGAAGCGCATCTCGATCGTCCACGACCAGCCTGGTGTCACCCGCGATGTGATCTCGACCGAGATCACGGATGGCGCCTACACGCTTCTCGACACCGGCGGGCTGGGTCTCAAGGGCGGCGACACGCCCGCGATGCTCGTGAAAGCCTCCGAGACGCAGGTGGATTTCGCAATTGAGACGGCTTCCCTGATC
>JAEYQF010000047.1 GCA_023410155.1 Verrucomicrobiota bacterium
GTGTCACATCGTGGCACGACCCGTTTTGTTTTCTGTCCCGACGCAAGCCGCACTTTGGCGCGACTCGGTCCGCCCTCAGTCCCGACTCGGTCCTCATCTTGGCGCGACCCGTCGCGCATTTGGTCCCGACTCGACGCGAATTTTGCACGCCTTCGCGTGAAACTTCTTCGGCGCCACTCCGACACGCCTTCGAACACTCGCGTCCTGAGCCATTCCCCGCCCCTTCCTCCTATGAAGACGTTGCTCCGTTTCGCTGCCTGCTTCCTGATCGTGTCCGGGCTTTATGCGGCGCCAGCCACTCCCAAGCTTCCGGCCCTTCGCGTGAGCGAAAATCGACGCTTCCTCGTCGAAGAAAACGGCCGACCCTTCTTCTACCTCGGCGATACGGCGTGGCAGCTTTTCCACCGCCTCAACCGCGAAGAAGCCGACCTCTACCTGCGGGATCGCGCGTCCAAAGGATTCACCGTCATTCAAGCCGTGGCCTTGGCCGAGATCGACGGCCTCGACACGCCCAACGCCTACGGTCATCGTCCGCTGATCGACCACGATCCCACGCGGCCCGAGGTGCGCGAAGGCCCGAATAACGACTATTGGGACCACGTCGATTTCGTCATCGAGCGCGCGAATGAGCTCGGCCTGCGGATCGCGCTGCTGCCGTCGTGGGGCGACAAGTGGCTGCTCGCGAGCTGGGGCGTGGGTCCGATCGTATTCACGGCGGAGAACGCGCGCATTTACGGCGAGTGGATCGGACGCCGTTATCGCGATCGCGGGGTCATCTGGGTGATGGGCGGCGATCGTCCGCTCGAAACCGATGAGCACAAGGCGATCATCCACGCGATGGCCGAAGGCGTCCGCGCGGGCGACGGCGGCGCGCATCTGATGACGTTTCACCCGCCGGGCGCGCGCGGTTCCTCCGAGTGGCTTCACGATGCACCGTGGCTCGACTTCAACATGCGGCAAAACGGCCACAACACCGAATACACCAACTACGGCCGCACGCTCGACGACTACCGCCGCACGCCGGTGAAACCGGTTATCGACGGCGAACCGATCTACGAGGACCACCCGATCAGCTTCAAGCAGGGCGAGCTCGGCCACAGTGTATCCGCCGACGTAAGACGCCCGCTCTACTGGAACCTGTTTAACGGCGCCTTCGGCCACACCTACGGACACCACTCCGTATGGCAGATGTATGCTGCGGGTCGCGGCCCCGCGAACGATCCGCTGATGACGTGGAAAGAGGCGATCGCGCAGCCCGGCGCCTCGCAGATGCAACACGCCCGCTGGCTGCTCGAGTCACGCCCGTTTCTCACGCGCGTTCCCGCACCGGAGATGCTGGTCGAGGAAAGGCCGAAGACCGCCTGGCCGGGCGTGGGCCGTTATCGCTTCGTCGCTACCCGCGACGAGGCCGGGACGTATGCGATGGTTTACGCGCCCGTGGGTCGCCGCTTCACGGTCAACACCGGCGCACTCTCCGGCGACAAACTGCGCGCTTGGTGGTTCAACCCTCGCACGGGCGTGGCCGACGTCGCGGAAGAATTCGCACGCACAGAGAACAAGACGTTTCTTCCACCCTCGCCCGGCGAACTCATGGACTGGGTGCTCGTGATCGACGACGTCGCGCAAGACTATCCCGCGCCGGGAAAACGAAAGTAACTGAGTCGCGGCGCCTGCGCGTCGCCTGCATCAGTCCGCGAACGGTGAACGCGTTGGCCGCGTCACCGTCCCACGCGTTCACTGCACGCGGAAAACGCGAATCGCGACCGTGCCAGGCCGAGGCCCCGCCGCGATCGAGCCTACGAAATGAGACTTCGCCAGCCACGCGTGCGGGCCTTGCGCAACCTGGAAACGCGGCGAGGTTCGCAGATAGCGGCCGCCCTCCGCAATCACGCCCACATTGTGGACGATGATGACCGTCCCATCGTCACAGCGCATCGAATACAGCGCGTCCACTTCGGTCACCCCGTCGCTGCGCTCCGTCTGCCAGTCGGCGCCGCCCGGCAGCACGACTCCGCGGAAATTCTTGCCGGAAAACGTGCCGCCCGTGATTGGAATGTAGCGACGCACGCCGGTCGCCGTGGGGCCAACCTCGATCGGAGCGCCGATCTCGACGATGGCTTCGTAAACGAATTCGGTCGTGAGCGGTTCGGGCAGCGTGCGGTCCCCGTCGCTCGCGACAGCGGAGAACGCGCAAGCGCTCAGAGCGACCGCGGTGCTGACGATGCGAAACGATTTCAAAATCGGCATGGCGAGATGTTGCGAGGATTGGCGGTGATGCAGTTTACTCGAAGTTCTTCACCTGGACCGACCACTTGGGATCGCGGGCGAGTTCGCTGTCGGCGCCCACGAAGAAGCTCGCCCGCTCCTGCTGCCCCTTGAGGTGCCAATCCAGCCACGCGAGCGCGACCCGAGTGAACTCGCCACCGTGAGGCTCCTGATACGTGCCGCCGTGGCCGACATCGAGATTGGTGACAGCGATCGGCACGTGGTTCACGCGCGTGAAGTCATCCATACCATTGGCGTAGGCGATGTCGGACGGACCGCCCAGGATGTAGAGCACCGGACCGTGGAAATACTTCAGATCGTCCTTCGTCAGCGCCGGCATTTGACGAAACGTCGACGGCTCCGGGAGCACGCCACTATTGCAGATCACGCTCGTGGTGATGCGCGGATCCCGGGAGATCTCGATGGCTTGCAGGCCCCCGCACGACATCCCCATCGCGGCGACTTTTTCGGCATCGATCTTTCCGTGGTAGTCACTCGCAGCCGAAGCGTTCTCCGCAAGGATCCAATCGAGCGCGACGAGCAACTGGCTGGCTTGCGTCGGCTGGCGTGAGGCTTCGCCGCGCTCCTCAAGTTCCTCAAGCAGTCCGATGCCGAGGACGATGTAGCCCTGCGACGCGATTTCGTTGAGGAAGTTCTTGTGCTCGTAGGTCGTGTTGGCACAGGCGCCGTTGGCCCAGAGCAGCACGGGCAACTTTCGCTCGCTCCCAAACGGCGTCAGATCGCGCGGACGGAAGACCGTGATGCCCGGGAGGCGCGGCTCTTCTGTGACAATCGCAGCATACGCTCCTCGACCACCCTGCTCGAGCACCACGGGTGAGTTCGGCGGCGGCGTTAAAGCGCGAAGCGCAGCCGTGGAGAGCAAAAGGGCGAGCAGGGCTCGCGAGCACATCGAGAGGATCAATTTCATGGGTAAGACAACAGGATTGGACTTCGGGATTCGGAGACGACCGACGTATTCAGTTTCTGGATTCCCGAAGACTCATCGGGACGGGCGGGGAGATCCGGCCGTTGCGTTCGGATTCCCTCGATGCACGCGTTTCCGTGAACGGCTCCGGACTTCGTGGCTGCCGGTATAGGCCTGCAAGTGGGAAGAGAGCTTCCTCAAGAGAGTCGCCAGACGTCTCGCTTCTGCTTTGGACAACGCGTCCCCGAAGACCGCCATTACCCGGCCATGGCGCCGCCTTAGTTTTCCGCAGGCACGATTGCCCTTCGGGGTGAGAGCCACGATCCACGATCGCCCGTCTTCGGGATTGCGGGTGCGCCGGATCAGCCCGTCGTCCTCGAGCGTGTCGAGTAGCCCGGTCACGGTGCCGTTGGGCAAACGTGATTGGTCGACCAGCAGACTGACAGGAGACTCGCCGAACTCATCAAGCGTATGCAGGACCGTCGCCAACCCCGGGGCTTGCCCGTCGACGCCAGTCGCACGAAGCGTCAGATCGCTGAAGCGGCGAAACACCAGTGAAGCCTGAGCCAGGCAGAACGGCAGGTCATCCAACACGGTGCGGGGTGGGGTCATCAACGACGCGGGGATATTTCGAACTCGAAACATCTTCCCAGCTGCGTCAAGCGCTCTCGCGGCCTCCCTAGGCCGGGCTCCCGAGCCGCTCGCTCGTTAAACTTCGGGCTTCGCACGCCGCTCGAGACCGGGAGGCTTGACTTTGGTGTGTTCGTGACCACACGTGCACCCAGAGTGAATCCGCAATCGCAACAGAAATTGCTTTTCTGCGCCCGCCAGCAAATGGCGGCGGGCTTTGCGTTGCCTATCTGCCCGGCGCGGCCCGGCACCGCGAACTAAAGGTCTACGCGCAAAGCGCGATCAGGCCTTAGTCACGGTCCCGGGCTAAACGAACTCACCCCTTGGGCGGCGCTGCCTGTTCGGTGCGCGCCAGCATCACTCCGCGCCGTTGGCGCGTTCACGTTACGCATCCCACCCCGTCTCGCTGCAATTCCCGCGCGGCGCCCCGGCTGAATATCCCGGGGCCGCTGCACAGCCCCAAACATACAACCAAGATCAAAGTCATGAACTACACTCCCATCTACATCTCTCGCGACGATAACACCAAGCTGCGCCTTCTGATCGCGACCGCTCTTCACTCCAAAGCCAGCGCCGCCTTGTCGAAATTGCGGCACGAGCTTGATCGTGCGGCCATCATCGATCCCGCGGACTTTCCTGCGGACGTCGTGACGATGAACTCCACCGTCGAGTTCGAAGATCTGAGCACGAGTGAGGTCGAGGAATACACCATCACTTTCCCCGAACAGGCGAACGTCGAACAGCGGCGCATCTCGATCCTGGCTCCCATTGGCACCGCTCTGATCGGCTGCCGCGTGGGCGACCTCGTGCAATGGTCCACGCCGGGTGGCATTCGACATATGAAGGTCCGGCGCGTCACAGCCCCCACCGTGCACACAGCAGCACCGGCGACTGCTCCCTATGCGACCGCTTAGGGCTTGTTTCCCGGCTATCAGCCTTCGGCATCCGCAGGTCGACCGAAGACCATGAACCTCGCCCTCCTTTCGACGGCCGAGCCGTTCACCGCCCACGTGGGCCGGGCGACACTCGATCGCCTGATCGAGAACTTGAGCGGCTTCTTTTATCGTCGGCGAAATGACCCGCAGTGGACCATGGACTTCGTCAGCGCGAGGTGTCGCGACCTCACCGGCTACGATCCGCACCGACTGATCGCCAATGCCAGCCTCACCTATGCCGACCTGATTGCGCAGTCCGATCGGGAACGCGCCAACGCACGCGTGCAGTTCGCCATTCGGCACGGTGAACGAGCGAGCATGGAATACCGGATCCGCGCGGCGCACGGAGGCTGGCTTCACGTCGAAGATCGCTTCGCGCCGGTGATGGATACTGCTGGAAACGTCGTGGCCATCGAGGGCGTAGTCGATCGAGCTCCTCACTCCTCGGCCACTCCGTGGATCGCGGGCTGAAGCTCAATTTCGCCTGGATCGCACGATGCGCTCCCAGAGAACGAAAAGCCCCGGAACGCGCGGACGCGCCCGGGGCCAAGAGTGGTGGTAGGACCTGGATTCGAACCAGGGAAGGCGTAAGCCAGCAGATTTACAGTCTGCCCTCGTTGGCCACTTGAGTATCCTACCAAAAAAGGGAACGCGGAAAATCTGGGGTCGGTTCGAAGACGGCAAGGTTTTTTTATGCTGTCTTGCCATGCAGTTCTCGCAGAGTTCCCTGCGCTAATCCCATGCGCGACAAAGGCCGAGAGATGCTCGAGGATTTTCTGGCCCGCGGGCTGTGGTGGAACATCTACACGATCGGTGGCTTGCTGCTCGCATTCTTCCTCGTGGCGCGCCTGATGAGCGAAAAGCGTGCTCCAGCCAACACGTTTGCCTGGCTGCTCGTCATCGTGCTGATCCCCTATGTGGGCGTGCCGCTCTACCTGCTGCTCGGGGGCCGCAAACTGCAAAAGCTCGCCGAGCGCAAATCGCGCCTGCTGCCCACCCTGCCGTCGGCGGCGCGGAGCCCTTCGGCGTATGAGACCCTGCCGATCGCGCACACGTTGATGGCCAACGGGGCGGCACCGCCTGTGGCAGGCAATCGGCTGCACTACCTGACCACCGGCGAAGCCGCATTTGCCGCGCTCGAACAGGGAATCCGCGGCGCCAAGTCGACGATTCACATCACCACCTTCATCCTCGGGCGCGACGAAACCGGACGGCGCCTGGTGCGATTGCTCGCGGAGCGCGCGCGGGCGGGCGTCAAAGTTCGCCTGCTCCTCGACTCCGTCGGATGCATGTTTCTCAGTCGGGATTTCTTCGCACCGATCAAGCGCGCCGGCGGCGAGGTCGTCTGGTTCATGCCCGTCTTGCCGTTTACCTCCCGCGGTTCGGCCAACCTGAGGAATCACCGCAAGATCGCAGTCTTCGACCACGCCACGGCAATCGTCGGCGGCCACAATCTGGCCCGCGAATACATGGGGCCGCAGCCGTTCAAGAAGCGCTGGCAGGATTTTGGTGCAGTGATCGACGGCCCAGCCGCCGCCCTCGTGAACGAGATTTTCATCGCGGACTGGTGTTTCGCGAGCCGGCAGTCATCCGAAGCACTGCATGCCGAAATCCCGGCGGGCGAAGTCGTGCGACCGCAAGGCACGACGGAATTGCAGGTCGTCGCGAGCGGCCCCGACGTGCCGGGCGATCCGCTTTACGAAGGCATCCTCGCGATGATCCAGGAAGCCCGCCGGACGCTGTGGCTGATCACGCCGTATTTCCTGCCCGACGAGGTGCTCCTGCGTTCCCTCCTCGTGCGAGCGCACGCAGGTTGCGAGATCACGCTGATCCTGCCGGCGCGATCCAATCATCCGATCACCGACTTTGCGCGTCGGCACTACGTGCGCGTCCTGCGCCGTGCGGGCGTGAAGGTGTGGCACTTCGCTCCCGGAATGATGCACAGCAAGGCGGTGATCGCGGACGATCGCATTGCGCTCTTTGGCTCTCCGAACTTCGATCCGCGAAGCCTCTTTGTGAACTTCGAAGTGGGCGTATTCGTGCACTCGGCAGAAGACGTGCGTGCAATGAAAACCTGGGCGGAAGCCCTACTCGCGCTGTGCAGGGAGCCCAAACGGGAAACGCGAAAAAAATCCGGGCGTTTGGTTGCGGTGCTTGAAGATCTTTCGCGGCTGCTCGCGCCGATGTTGTGACGCATGTCCGCAACTTCGGCCGGGGTTTTGTGTTCTCTGCGCACCTTGATGAAGCTTCGTCGACGATATGGTTTCGCGCCTGCTGTCCTGTTCTTCTTCCTCGGCCGGAGGCGAGTTGGCGGCGGGATCTGTTCCCGACTATCCCTCGCCTGCGGCGGCGCGGCCGCTGCCCGCGTTGGAGCAGTTCGCGGAGCGCGAGGGAGTCAGCTTGCACTCGTTTGCAACGCCCGCGAACCGGCCCGCCCGGCCGGCCGATCGTGTGGTCTCCTCGTGGAGCTCACCCAAGCTGGGCGCGTGCACCAGTGGCTAGTCGCACTGCCCCCCCGCCCCCGGCACTGCATTCCGCTCACTCGAGCAAGCGCGCGCCCGCACGTTGATCAGCCCCGACTCGACTTCCCTGCTCAAGTGGCGACCGCTCAGGCGAGCGTCAGCTTGTATTCGACCGATTCGCGCAGTGCTTCCCAACTTGCGTCGATGATGTTGTCGCTGACACCGACGGTGCCCCAGATGCGTTGGCCGTCGCCACTCTCGATCAACACGCGGGTGCGCGATCCTGCCCCGGAGTTGCTCTCCAGAATGCGCACCTTGTAGTCACGAAGAGTCATCTCGCCGATTTGCGGATAAGCCTTGGCCAGCGCAAGACGCAGCGCCTTGTCCAACGCGCCGATCGGGCCGGCTTCCTCGGCTACGGTGTGCACGACCTCGCCATTGATGGTGAGCTTCACCGTCGCCTCCGCCCAGAGTTCCGCGCCGTGCCGCTCGATGATCACCCGATAGGTCTCAACATCGAAAAACTTCCTCCGCTGGCCGGTGTGCTCGGCAACGAGCAACTTGAACGACGCGTCAGCCGCCTCGTATTCGTAGCCGCGAAATTCGCGCTCTTTAAGCGCTTCGATCAGCGCACGCATCTCGGGACGCTTCTCGTCGAGTTCCAGTCCGAGTTCACGCGCCTTCAGGGCGAGGCTGCTGCGGCCCGCCATGTCGGATACCAGCACGCGAGTGCGATTGCCGACGAGCGACGGGTCGATGTGCTCGTAACTGCGCGCGACCTTCTGCGCCGCGTTGGCGTGGAGCCCGCCCTTGTGCGCAAACGCCGAGTGACCCACAAAGGGCGCCTTCGGGTTAGGCCGCAGGTTCGCCAGTTCGTCGAAGAAGAGCGATAGGTCCCGAAGCTGCGCGAGATTGGGTGCGCAGTGCGGTTGGCGGCCCATCTTCAAAACAACGTTGGGCAAGATCGTGACGAGGTCCGCGTTGCCGACCCGCTCGCCGTAACCGTTGATGGTGCCCTGCACCAGCGTGGCACCAGCATCGAGGCCGGCGAGCGAGACCGCCACGCCCAGGCCGCTGTCGTTGTGACAATGCACACCGATCTTATCGCCGCCAAACCGGCTCACCGCCGCCCCCACGATGCGTGTGACCTCGGGGACTAGTTTGCCCCCGTTAGTCTCGCAGAGCGTAAGGTTGCTCGCACCACCTCGAAGGGCGGCGTCGAGCGTGCGTAGCGCATAGTCAGGATTATCCAGATAGCCGTCGAAAAAGTGCTCTGCGTCGTAGATCACCTCGCGCCCCTGCGAAACGAGATACCGCACGCTGTCCTCGATCATCGCCAGGTTCTCCTCGGGCGTCGTGCGCAAGATCTCGTGCACGTGCAACAGCCAGGTCTTTCCGACGATCGTCAGCACGGGCATCTCACTTTCGAGGAGCGTGCGCAGCTGGCCATCCTCCTCGGGCTTCACGCCTGCGCGGCGGGTGGCTCCAAACGCGGCGAGCCGGGCATGCTTAAGTTTCAACTTCTTCGCTTCCGCAAAAAAGGAGATGTCGCGGGGATTCGACCCGGGGAAGCCGCCCTCGATGTAGTCCACCCCGAACTGATCCAGCCTCTGCGCAATCAAGAGTTTGTCCGTGACCGAGAAGCTGATGCCTTCCCCCTGCGTTCCGTCACGCAGAGTGGTGTCGTAGATCTTGAGGGCGGAACTCATGGAACTTGTCAGGTTTGGAGTCACCGCCCCCGCTGGCAAGGGAGCTTTTCGTCAGCAGGTGCCGAGCGGCGGCTATACTTCGGATTCCGCGCAGCCATCAAGAGCGTCAGCGAAAGTGGTTCGGGGTATCGGAGCGATTCATAGGAGGTCGTGGGAACAAGTCTGGTCCCTTACGGGGAAATCTCCGGGTCGCGGGATCAGGGGTTAAGAAGCTCCGGCACGTTTGAAGCGCGGCCGCTGCTTGGCATTCTCTTATGTCGCAGGCGGGTGTCATCCCGTCTGCAGTTCCCCCCAAAAAATAATGCGAATCGGAGTTTAGTATCATGCATCATATCTCTCGTTCTCTCGTCGCCGGCTTCTCGCTGGCAGTGTTCTCGGCAACCGCTGCCTTCGCGCAGCTCACTGGTTCGGTCTATGGCGACTTCAACCCGCTCATGCCGGGTGACCGCGGCTACGACCACACCACCATTACTGATTCGGCCATCGACTCGCTCTTCACCTCGGGTGATGCCGCCGATGCCGAAGGTCCCACCCAGCTTCGCCTGATCGACACGTCCTTCACGGACGTCGCGAGTGGCGGAGTGCTCGCGCAGGACTTCCTCTGGTTGAAAAACGGTAACAACTTCCTCGGCACCACCGCGGATCATGCGACCGTCGACCTGATGCTGGACCTGCCCGACTACGGTCTGATCGGCCACTACCTCAGCACGATCCACATCGGCATCAACAACACCCTCAACGAGGGTCAAGGCGGCACGCCGGATGTTTACTTCGTGACGAACGCACCGGCGCCGGCCTCGCTCGACGTGGGCGACATGCGCCTCTGGTTCACCCTCACGTTCCCGGGCTTCGACGTTCCGCCGGGCACTGAGATCATCGAGCACGGCGAAGGCCTCACCGGCCTGCTCACCGTCACCTTCACACCGATTCCCGAGCCGTCGACCTATGCTCTGATGGGCATGGCCGTCCTTGGTGTCGCGGTGGTGGTGCGCCGGTTCCGCGCGCAGAAGACCGGCCAGGCTAGCTGATCCTTCGTTCGTCGCCTGCCTATTCGAGCCCGGGCCTAACGCCCGGGCTTTTTCATGCCACGGCGTGCGCCTCGACAAACGCGCGGATGGCCGCGGTGTCCGCCTTCAGCCGATGCTTGGCGAGGGGGCGGCGCTTCAGCGCCTCAAGCGACGGATGCGTGGCCTCAACTCCCGTGGCGTGCGCGATGGTCTCCGGAAACTTCGCCGGGCTCGCGGTGGACAGCACGATGCTCGTCCGATTCGGGTCGATCGACTGAAACGCACACGCGGTGTGGGGATCCACCACGTAGTTGAACTCTCGATACACTCGCGCGATGATGCCGGGGATCTCGGCATCCGTGCAGCGCGAGGCGCTGAACGTGCCGCGGTCGAAATTGGGGAAGCTGAACTCTCCCGTGGTTTTGAACGTGTGCATGACGTGTCGCACACGCGCGGGATCCCGCCCCACACTGAAGTAGAGAAAACGTTCGAAGTTCGATGCGACCTGGATGTCCATCGACGGCGCGAGGCTCGGCCGCACCTCTCCCACGCGATACTCACCGCTCGTGAACAATCGGTAGAGGATGTCGTTTTGATTCGTGGCGACCTTGAACCCGCGAATGGGCACGCCCATCTGCTGCAGCAGCCAACCCGCAAGCACATTTCCGAAATTCCCCGTCGGCACGACGAACTCGACGTCTCCTCGCTCCGAAACCGGGAGCCGGAGGAAGGCGTGCAAATAGTAGACGCACTGCGCGAGAACACGGGCGAGGTTGATCGAATTCACCGCCGACAATCTCAACCGGGTGCGGAAGTCCTGATCGCCGAAGATCTCCTTCAGCGCGTGCTGCGCGTCGTCGAACGTGCCGTCGATGGCGAGCGCGAAGACATTCTCCGCGCCCGTGCACGCCATCTGCCGTTCCTGCAGCGGCGACACGCGTCCATCCGGATACAGGATGAAGATCGCAGTGCCCGGTTTGCCGAGGAGCCCGTGGATGGCCGCGGCACCGGTGTCACCCGAGGTCGCACCCAGCACGTTGATGGATTCACGTCGGCGCGCACACTGGCGTTCGTAGAGGTTGCCGAGCAGTTGGAGCGCAAAGTCCTTGAACGCGAGCGTGGGCCCGTGCCAGAGCTCCATCACATGGAGTTTGGCCCCCAGCTGCCGCAGGGGTGCGATCTCCGGATGCGAGAACGTCGCGTAGGACCGCTGCACAATCGCGCGCAACTCGTCCGCCGGGATATCGGTCGCGAAGACCCGCAGGAACTCGTAACATAGTTCCGGATACGCCAGAGACTCAAACCGCTCCAACTCCCGGGAGAAATCGGGCAGCGATTCGGGCAGAAACAATCCCCCGTCCGGCGCGAGTCCGGTCGCCACGGCGTCGGAGAACCCGAGCGCGGCGGTCTGTCCGCGAGTGGAGATGTAGCGCATCGACGAGAGGGCGCCAGCTCAGGCCTGATCCAGCCCGAACTCGCCGTGCACGAGCCGCGCTGCCTCATCCGCCCGATCGAGCGCGATCACGACCGAAATCTTGATCTCGGAGGTGGTGATGAGATCGATGTTGATGCCGGCCGCCGCGAGGCACTGGAACAGCGTGGCCGCCACGCCCGAGTGCGTCTTCATGCCGACTCCGACCACGGATAGTTTGGCGATGTGCTCATGCACCGCCACCTGACCGCCGCCGATCTCGTCCAGCACTGGCTCGAGCGCCTTCACCGCCTTGTGTGAATCGGTTTGGGGAACCGTGAACGTAAGATTCGCGATGCCGTGCCGGCCGACGTTCTGCACGATCATGTCGACGATGATGTTGGCATCGGCGAGCGCGCGGAAGACCTTCGCCGCGGAGCCTGGCTTGTCGAGGATGTTGCTGACGATGACCTTGGCC
>JAEYQF010000060.1 GCA_023410155.1 Verrucomicrobiota bacterium
ACCGGGCTGTCCCCGAAAACAGTCGAGCAAAACGAACCGCCGCGGTCGCCGAGATCCACGGTGAGGAACGGATTGCCGTTGGACGCGGTTTTCGTGGCGAGCCGCTTGACGACCAGCACACTCGCGAAGACGCGTCCGGTGTCCCCGGTTTCGAACGCCTTGAGTTCGCGGACGGTAAGAAGCGGGAGAGGATCAGCCATGGCGTGACTGCGTTATGCCGTCTTCCCGCCGCGCGTAAAGCTCCCCGTGCCGCTCCTCACGCGTGTTGCTTCACCAGGCGGGTGTAATCACGGAAGAAGGGATGCGTCGTCTCACGCAGCATGGCGTAGAAAACGGTTTCCGCCGGCAGCACCGCCGCTCCCGCGTGTCGCAGCGCCGCGAAGCAAATTGCGGCGTCTTCGGAACGGCGCGCCGCCACGGCGTCCCCCAGAACTGTGACCTGCCAGCCGAACTGCAGTGCATCGAGCGCGGTCTGATACACGCAGACCGGAGTCTCCAGTCCGCACAGCAAGATGTGCTCCGTGCCGTTCTCCCGCAGCCAATCCCGCGTCGGATCGTCAGCCAACGCAGAGAACGTGTGCTTGGCGAAAACCCTGGCTTCGGGCGCGAGTTGTCGGAGGTTCGGCGCTGTGGCTCCCAGCTTCTCCGGCACCTGTTCGGTGAAAACCACCGGCACGCCGAGCCCCACCGCGGCTTGAAGCGCGAATGCGCAACGGCGCGAGACGTCGG
Source organism: Verrucomicrobiota bacterium (assembly GCA_023410155.1). Lineage (GTDB taxonomy): Bacteria > Verrucomicrobiota > Verrucomicrobiia > Opitutales > Opitutaceae > Opitutus. The sequence continues at coordinate 730 of JAEYQF010000060.1, forward strand.
CGCCTCGACTCATCGCGGCCAGGAAGGTCGGTTGCATGTCTACGCACAACAGCGCAAGAGGGGAGCTCATCTCGTGGAAACTGTTTTCCGCTACTTCGCGGCCACAAGGGAAATCCTCATGCGCGGGCTCCCGTGAGATGAGCCGAGCCGGACCTTGTCGCGACCGTGTTCGCGCCGTGGCGCGAGTCGATCCGCACGGGGGCATCACTCGATCCGCACGTGGGCTCGAGCCGTCGCAGACACGGACACGGGGCGATACGTGAAAGGGCATAAAACGGTCCGGGGATACCCCTAGCGTCGCACAAGCACGCTGCCCGATTACACGAGCGACCGCCGGCGTGTATGTTGCGACGATGATACCAAAATCCGGCCTCAGGAAGAGGGTTGTGCGATGACGGCAATCGCCAAAGGTGTGAGATCTCTGCGCGCTTCCTCCCACGTCCCCGGCTCCGAGGTGAGGTCTGCAAAGCGCGCTTCGGGAGATTCGCCGCTCCTGGTCACGCGCAGTCCGGCGCTGCAACCGTTGCTTTCGCTGGCGGAGCGGATCGCGCCCACGCGGACGACGGTTCTTTTGTTGGGAGAGAGCGGCACGGGAAAAACGATGCTGGCCCGCGCCATCCACCGCCGGAGCCCACGGGCAGCGAAGCCGTTCATCACCGTGAATTGTCCCTGTCTGCAACCGCAGTTGCTCGAGAGCGAGTTGTTTGGCCACGTGCGGGGCTCGTTTACCGGCGCGGTAAACGACTCCCAAGGGAAGGTGGCGGCCGCGGAGGGCGGCACGTTGTTTTTGGACGAACTCGGTGAACTGCCCCGTGAAGTGCAGCCGAAGCTGCTGCGTCTCCTGCAGGACGGCGCCTACGAGCGCGTGGGCGACACGGTCACACGGAGTGCGGATCTTCGGATCATCGCCGCCACGAACCGCGACTTGAAGAAGGAGGTGGAGGCGGGTCGTTTTCGGGAGGATCTTTATTACCGGCTGAATGTGATCTCGCTGGAGATTCCCCCGCTGCGGAGCAGGGTGGAGGACATCGCAGCAGCCGCGGAATTCTTTCTCGCGGAGATTAACGAAGCCCTGCCGCAGAAGCGTAGGCTCGCTCCGACGGTAATCGCGCGCCTGCAACAACACAGCTGGCCCGGAAACCTTCGAGAGTTGCACAACGTGATCGAGCGCGCGGCGATCCTGGCCGAAGGTGAATTGATCGAATGCGAGGATCTGCCGGAGTTTGTTTCCATCGGCGATGACCCGTGTCCGCAGGTGGGCGACTTCGTGACCCTCGAGACATTGCAGACCGCGCACATGCGCAAGGTGCTCGCTCGGACCGCCACCTATCGCCAGGCGGCGGAGGTGCTGGGGATCGACAAGGCGACCCTCTACCGCCGCCTGAAACGCCTCGGCGGCAACGTGACCGCTTTCTCGAATACGGCCGGCGTCGCGGAAGCGGGTTAACGCTGGCTGCCTGGCTTGGTCAGCAAGCCGAGTGCTTGGTCGAGCATTTGAATCCGCACCGGCTTTGTGAGGTGGGCGGCGAAACCGGCGGCCTGACTGCGCGCGATGTCGTGCTCCATGCCGTAGCCGGAGAGCGCCACGCCATTGAGGCCGTGGCTTTTCCTCAGACGCTCCATGAGCTCGTAACCACTCGCATCGGGCAGCCCAATATCCGACACGACGTAATCGATGCCGCCCGCGTCTGCGATGGCGATGGCGTCAGTCGCGGTGCCGGCGGTCACGACGTCGAACTTCCTCCGTGACAGCAGGTGGGCGAGGGCAGAGCGCGTGGGCTCGTGATCGTCGACCAGCAGGATGCGGCCGCGGTGCGCCGGTCGGACGTTGGGTGGAGTGAAGATCTCGGCGAGCGCGGGCTGGAGAGGTTGAGCCTGATC
>JAEYQF010000345.1 GCA_023410155.1 Verrucomicrobiota bacterium
CCGCACGGCCTACGAATTCCAAGGCACCGTTGGGCAGCCAGCGCACCAGATCGCCGGTGCGGTACATCTTTCCTCCCGCGCGGAAGGGATCATCGAGGAATTTTTCCTCAGTCAGATCCGGACGTTCCCAATAGCCCAACGCAACGCCTTCACCGCCGCAGAATAATTCACCCTTGTGGCCGATCGGCACCGGCTTCAGGTCCTTGTCCAACACGTAAAGGAACGTGTTGTGGATCGGTCCGCCGATCGGTACAGCACTGCCTATGTCCGCGATCGAGTTGATCGGATGATAACAGCTGTACGTGGTGTTCTCGGTGGGGCCGTAGATGTTGTGCAGCACGCCAGGACCCAGCGCCGTCAACGCTTTCCGGATGTGAGGGATCGACATCACCTCGCCACCTGTGTGAAGGCATTTCAAACCGCGCAGCCGATCGAGTTGTTCATCCACCAACAGGTTGAAGAGCGCCGTAGTGATGAACATCGTGTTCACCCCGCTACGCTCGATCGTGGTGGTGATCTCCAGCAACGTGGGTTTCTGTTGCGGCAACAGCACCAGCCTGCCGCCATTCAACAGCGCGCCCCAGATCTCAAAAGTGCTCGCATCGAAACTGATGTTCGAGAGCTGTGGGATCACCACATCCGGCCCGAACTTCACGTAGTTCTGTTCCTTCACCAGCCGCACTATGCCGCGCTGGGGGATCACCACGCCCTTCGGTTTTCCCGTGCTGCCACTGGTGTACATGATGTACGCCATGCTTTCCGGCCCGCCGATCGGATCGATGCCGGGCGCCATGCCTTCTGGCACCTGGTCCAGCATCAGGATCTTTGCTTCATGACGCGGCAATGCATCGCGAAGCCGTTGCTCGGTCAGCATCAGTTTCACGCGCGTATCCTTCAGCATGAATTCCAGCCGCTCGGCCGGATAATTCATGTCGAATGGCACGAAAGCCGCTCCGCAACGCAGGATCGCCAGCATCGCGGTGAGCATGTGGAAATTGCGATCGACACACAGGCCGACCAGATCTCCTTCCTTCACGCCTTCCGCGCGCAAACGGTTGGCGAGATGCAGAGTTCGGCGATGAAGTTCGTTGTAGCTGATCGTGCGACCACCGAGTTCGGCGGCCACCTTCTCACCATTCAGCTTCACTTGTTCATCCCATAGTTGCCCGATGTTCTTGTTACGCGGATAAGCCACGGCCCGGCCGATCCATTCCTGCGGAGGCAGCTCCAGCGTACCGGCGCCTGCCGCAAGTTCCAGCACATGCTCCATCGTCTGGTGCGGATCGGCGATGATCGCGCGGATCAGTGATGTGAATTCGGTGTGCCAGTTCTCGATCGTGCTCTGATCGAACAGATCGGTGTTGTAGCTCCACTCCAGCACCAGCCTTTCGCTGTTGCCGGTCGCATTCAGGAACAGCTCGAAATTCTCGTGCCTCCGCGGATTGCTCACGAAGCGGTGGCGCAGCCCCTCGAAGGACACGCCATCGTCCATGTTCATGTCTATGTTGAACACCACCGGCACCAGCGGAATGCGGCCCGGCTCGCGCGGGATCGGCAGCTTGCGCAACAGCGTCCCGAAAGTGTACTTCTGGTTGTCGAACGCATCCAGCACCGCTGTGCGCCGCGCCTTCAGGTGATCGCTGAAAGGCTTCGTCTCATCAATGTTGCTGCGCAGCGCCAACAAGTTCACGCAATGGCCCACGAGATGCTTCATCCCGTAGTCGCTCTGCCCGGCTGCCGGCAGCCCCACCACGATGTCGCCATCGCCGGTAAGCTTGTACAGCAACAGCTCGAAACTCGTGAGCAACGTGGTCACGAAACTTGCGCCCTGCCTTGTGGCCACTTCGCGCAACCCGCGAACAAGTGCGGGATCCAGCTCTACATCAAAACGATGTCCGCGGTATGTTTTCTGTTTCGGGCGGGGCCGATCGGTAGGCAGATCCACCCGGGGAATGTGTCCCTTGAACTGATCGATCCAGAAGTGCTCCACCTTCTCATGGTCGGCGCTCTTCGCGTGATCGATCGTCGCCAGTGCGTATTCGCTGTACTGGTTCGCCGGCGGCAATGCGGGCGAGGTGCCTTTCAGTTGTGCATTGTACAACGCGCTCACCTCCGCCATGATGATCCCCAAGCTCCAGCCATCGCACACCACATGATGCCCGGTCAGTCGCAGATGATGTTCCTCTTCCGAGATCTTGATCAGCGCCGATCGGAAAAGCGGCCCGTTGATCAGATCGAAAGCGGAATCCATATCCTTCAGCGCGATCTCCTCCATCTTCCGATCACGCTCCTCCTTGGAAAAGGAGGAAAGATCATGGAATTCAGGATCCAGATCGATCGATCGGAAGACCACCATGTGCGTGCCGCTCGCGCTCATCACACTGCGCAGGCTTTCGTGCCGCGCGATCAGAGTGCGCATCGCCTGCATCAACGCAGCGCGATCGAGCTTCCCTTCCAGGACAAGTGTCACACTTTCGTTGTAGGCACTGTTCGCGCTGCTGCCCATTTCGCTGGCCACGAACACTTCGCGTTGGGCCTCGGTACTGGGCACAGTGCTCTCGATCTCCGGTCCGGCGAACGGATCGAAGTCCACA
>JAEYQF010000098.1 GCA_023410155.1 Verrucomicrobiota bacterium
ACACATGCGTCGGCATCAGCCGCGGGTATTTCCAAAGGTAGTTGTTGCCGGCAAACGAAAACACCGATCCCCAGAGTCCATCGTGTGCGACCGGAATGACGGGCACTCCCGCGCGACGCGCCATGAGTTCGAAACCTTTGCGCAACGCCATCAATTGTCCGGTGCGCGAGATGCCGCCTTCGGGAAAAACGAGAACGAGTTCGCCCGCGGCCAGGGCAGTCGTGATGCGACGCGTGGCCTCGAGGGCATTGGTGCGCGAGATCGGGATCGTGCCCGTCAATCGGAAGATCCACGCGAAGAACCAATGCGCTCGAGTGAAGCCATCGTAGCCGACGAAGCGAATGCGCCGCGTGGTCGCGAGCTGCAGCACGAAAACATCGATGTAGGAGATGTGGTTGGCGACCAGAAGCGCGCCGCCAGACGCTGGCACGTTCTCGGCACCTCGCGTGCGCACTCGGTAGAGCGTGCGCGCCCAGAGGCTGGCGACGAGTTCGAGCCAAAGAGGCAGATAGGATCGCCGTTTGTAGCCGGGGATAAGCATCACGGGGGAGCGAAATGGCACCGCGCCAGCCGGATTTTTCAAACGCAAAACGCCAGGGCGGTGTCCGGAGTTCTCCAGGAATTTGCAGGGCGCCCGCTGGCTACGGGAAAGTTTTCCCATCGAGCAGCACCCGTCGCACGTAAAGTCGCGCCGCAGGGCTGACGGATGCCTCCACCTCGAGGCGTGAGAAAGTAGGTGTGCCCCGTCCCTCGGGAACGAAGAAACGCTCGATGCCGAACTCCAGGCCGTTCCAAGTGCGTGTCGCGCGAACAGCGATTTGTCCCGGTCCGGTGCGTGGCTCGTGGCGCGACCACGCAATCGCCTCGTGGTAGTCACCACGCTTCGCCAGCAGCACCCAGATCTCTTCTCCCGCGGCGAGCTCGGAGTCGCGCAAGACGGGAGGATCGGCGATCTCATAGCCGAGGATCATATAATCCCCCCGCAGCAGATCGCGGGGATCCACCGGCCGGGTCTTGAGCAAGACAGTCGGCGCCTCACGCCGCACCTGCTCGTGGTAGCCGGCCCACCCCAGCAAGAAAGCCACTTGTGCGGCCACCACCCCGACAACCCAGCGCCGCAGGACTCGTTGCGTCATGGTGCGCCCTTCCGCGTAGCAGCGACAAGCGTGCGCCGCTTTCTCTCGAGGAAAATCCCCAGCGCGAGCACGATGGCGCCGGTGACGATGAAAAATACACCGCCCTCGAGCATCGTGCCGAACAAGTCGATGTAGCGCGTCAGGATGCTCAGCGCGATGAAGGCGAGGCCCAAGTTGATCCAGGCCGGCTGCTGCCGCTGCAAGCCGAGTCGGATCATGCCGAGGTTAAAAATGAACAGCGCCACGGTCGCCGCGGCACCCACGATCCAATCTCCTCCGTGCACGCCGCGTGCGACCAACATCCCCATGAACGGCACCGCGAGCACACTGAGCCAAGGTCCCACCCCGGCGAACGTCGCGCGATCACGGCGATACAGCACGATATCCGCGACCAAGGGCAGCGCGAAGAACACGAGCAGCGGAGCGATCCGCAGATCGTCGGCCACCGCGTCGCCGGAAATACGGTGCCAGCTCCACTGCCAGCTCACCCCGTAAAGCATCGCGCACTGGAGCAAGAGGCCGACTTTCTCGTGCAGACCAGCGAACTCCGGCCAGCGGGAGCGCCGCAGCACAAGCCCGCCGACAAAAAGCGCGGCTCCAACGAGCATGAATGCGAGTAACGACAGCTCACCGTCGTCCCACCGGTTGCTCTGCGAAAGCCGCCACCAAGACCCGGCGCTCTGCATTTCCACGGCGAGCCAGGAAACTCCAGCCGACACACTGAGAAACTGCAGTCCCGGCGTGCGCAGCAGCCAGGGCAGGATCGCGATCCCCAACCACCACCCGAGCAAACCATCGGCCGGGCTGCTGTTCAGATGGAAGATCTGACTCACGAGTGCGATGCCGAGCAGGAACAGCACGCCACCGAGCACGAAGGCGGCGTCACCCGTTTTCGGATACCTTCCGGGCGAGAAACGCAGCCACCAGCCCGCCGCGTGCGCACCGCCGAGCAAACCCACCAACCCGGCGATCTTCGTCCAGGCGCCGATCCCCTGCCAATTGGCCGCGATCAGGAGACCAAGTCCGCACGCCACCAACGCACCGCCGACGGTAGCCAGGATGAACACGAAGCGATCCCGGCCGCGCTCGCCTGCGGGGTGCCGCGCCAGCAGGGCGTGGCGTTGCGCCGCAGTGATGAGACCGGACTCGACCCACTGCGCCGAAGTCGTGACGAGTTTCTCCTCGAAGGATTTCATGCTCGGCTACGCTGCTTCCAGCTCCGCACGTCGCGCGCGAGCGCACCGAAGCCACCGGGAAAATCCGCCTCGAGCCGCCGAACGTCGCGCCGGTGCCGCTGCACCGCTTCGAGCGCGCGCCTGGTTTCATGCGGCAAACTCGGCCGGTCGGTGCCATAGACGCGCCACTTCAGCTCCGCCCGGGTGTAGGGCAGGCGGCCACTCTCCTGCCCCATGAGCCAGGCCGCTTCGGTGACGCCTGGATTCACACCGCAGAGATACCATGCCTCCATTGCGGGGACGGCGACACCGACACAGCGCAGCACCCGATCGCGCCCGTGCATCGGCCGCAGATTTTTTGTCGTCTGCCGGTAAACGGCGCGAAGTTGGCACAAGCGGCAGCGCGGATGGAAATAGTCGGGAGCTTCGTGCTCGGGCGTGTGCACGACCGAGTCGTCGGTGTCCACAACCGTCACCAGACCGTCGGCATCGGTGTTGAAATGAAGATGCCGAATCAGCGCGGGCAGCACCTGCGCGACATTGGGCCCGCCGCGCGCGCGCAGGCCCCCCTGCACTCGTTGAAACGGGTGG
>JAEYQF010000115.1 GCA_023410155.1 Verrucomicrobiota bacterium
CTGGCATTGTTCCCCAGCATCTCCTCCACTGACCAGTCCGCCCCCCCGTCACAATCCCACCCCACCATACGGCCACGGGATCCCGCCCCTGATCGTATCGCCGTTGGCAGTTGGCGTCTTCACGCAAGCCACCATGGTCTTGTTATCACACATGTTCCAGCGCACCATCGATCCATCCAAATGCTGATCGAAGGATACCTCTTCCTGCCACGCACGCGACCTCACGGCGACATAAAGTGCGCAAGTTCGCTGAATGATATCCGCTGTGGTGATATCGACCGGTGCGCTGGGTTCGAGGCCGATCAGTGATCCGGGTGCTTCGATCATTTCTTCGCTGGCCGGAGCACAGGAATGGAGAAAGAGAACCGTGATCAAGCAAGCAAAGCTTCCCTTTCTCATGATCGATGTGTTTGATGTAAAGCTTCTTCGATCCCGGTTCGGAATGTGCGGAATTGTGAAGACATTAACACAGATGAACATTTAACTGTTGCTATCCTTCAACCGGCAATAAGCCCGGTGGTACCGCAGTTGCAGGCTGTGGAACAGGTTGAACCAAAGAACACCGGCATGCCAGGAGCGCTGAGGGTAATTGTGGCCGACGATAATGCCGATGCGGCCTCTACGATGTCCATTGTACTGAAATACAATGGGTTTGATGCACATCCGGCCTATGGCGCTCCATCGGCGCTCGAGCTTGCCCGCAAGCTGCGGCCGCAGGTGATGTTGATCGATATCGAGATGCCTACCATGGATGGTTATGAGCTTGCCCAGGCGGTGAGGAACGACCCCAAATTGAGGCACACCGTACTTATCGCGGTCACCGGCTACGATCGGGACCACCCACGGGCGCAATCCTATGCCTCGGGTTTCGACGAGCATATGTTAAAGCCTATCGATCCGTTCGAGATCATTACGCTGATCGAAAAGCACACGGGAACCGCCCGGGCCTGAGAACCTCTTCTTGCGCGAACTTCGCTGCGTGGCGATCACGCGCGAAAAAGATCTTCGTACCGGTGTACCGGTCTGGGCGGCCGATCCGTTGCCGCATGTGAAGGTCCATGAGCTTCGATCGGACCAGGCCGCTGATGTGGCGATCGTTGGTGCAGGCATTTCAGGCGCTATGGTGGCGCAGGAACTTTCCGCCGCTGGCCATAAGGTGATCCTTCTGGATAAACGGGCGCCAATGCGTGGATCGACCGCCGTGACCACGGCGCTCGCACAATACGACCTGGATACACCTCTCATCGATCTGGAGAAGAAGATCGGGATCGAAAAGGCCGTTCGCGCATGGCATCGATCGAAAAATGCCATGCAGCAACTCGCCGATCGGCTTGTCAGTCTTAGGATCGAATGTGATCCGGAAAGGGTTCCATCGGTGCAACTCGCAGGTGATGTGATGCATTTCGATCGGATGAAGGCCGAGCATCAATTGCGAAAAACGAATGATCTTCCGGTGGAATTCCTTGATCGAAAAAGTTTGCTCGCACGTTTCGGGATCGATCGCGATGCAGCGCTCGTGAGTTCGGGCGATCTGCAGATGCATCCGCTGAAAATGACCGCTGGTTTCCTGAACGCTGCGATCGGAAATGGAGCCCGCATCTTTTCGCCGGTGGAAGTGAAGGAAGTGAACGCGTCATCCTCCGGCGTGGAACTGCTAACCGATCGCGGTGCGATCGTGCGCGCCCGTTCTGCGGTATTCGCCACAGGTTATGAAGTCTTGAAATATGTGAATACCGATCGGCACCAGATCGATTCTACCTATGTGATCGCCACACGTCCGCAACCTGAACGGATCTGGCCCGAGCGGGCGATGATCTGGGAAGCGGCCGATCCGTACCTGTACATCCGGGCCACGCGCGATGGACGTGTGATCTGCGGTGGCGAGGATGAACAGATCGCCGATGCGGAAGCACGCGACGCCCTTCTGCCCGAAAAAACGCGAACGCTTCAACGGAAACTGAAGGAATTGTTCCCGCTTCTCGATACCGAAGCGGAATTCGCATGGACGGGAACATTCGGTGCGAGCACCACCGGCCTGCCATCGATCGGTAACGTGCCTGGCCTGCCGAACTGTTTCGCGATCCTTGCCTTCAGTGGAAATGGAATGATCTTCAGCCGCATCGCTGCCGATCTGATCGGAAAGGCGATCCAGGGGATTTCAGATCCCGATGCGGATCTGTTCGCACTGCCGGAATGATCTAACCGTTGAGCACTTCGAGCAATTCGTTCCGTTCCAACGGCTTCACCAGATGTCCGTTGAAACCTGAATTTTCGGTGCGGCTTCTCACTTCGGGCTGGCCCCAGCCGCTCAACGCATAGATGCGCGTATCCTTCAGCGAAGACATGCGGCGCATCTGCACACAGGTCTCGTAGCCATTTATCCGTGGCATTCCCAGGTCCAGGAAGATCAATTCCGGTCCATAGGCATCGACCATGGAAAGCGCTTCTTCACCATTGTACGCCACTTTCACTTCGTGGCCCATGTTCTTCAACATCAACGCGAGGGAATCAGCGGCATCGTGGTTATCGTCCACCACCAGCACTTTGTGCGTGCGCATGGGCATCGATCGGGGACGCTCCACTTCACTCGTTGTTGGCGAAGTTTCGATCGGTAATTCCACCGTGAACGTGCTGCCCTTGTTCTGGCCTTCGCTGTTCACGCTGAGGCTTCCGTTGTGCAGATCGACGAACTGCCG
>JAEYQF010000007.1 GCA_023410155.1 Verrucomicrobiota bacterium
GAGTGGCAGTGGTGGTATCTGAGCGAGCTGTCCACGGGCACCGGCACGGGCTGGGTGGTTGACAATGCGACGCTCGCGCCGGGCGCGTCGGACGATTTATGGCAGGTCTACAAGGGCTGGCCCATGATGATGACGGTCGTCACGCCGGCTCCGGTGGAGGACGCGCCAGTGGTCCTCAAGACCTCGGCCGCGCCTGCGTTGATCGCGGGGAGCACAGCAGAATTTTCCGTCGTGGCAGGCGGCGCCACCGCGATCGTCTGGCAGGTTTCGGAGGATGGCACCGAGTGGGAAAACCTTGCCGATGGTGGCCGCTACTCGGGCACAAACACAGCGAGCCTCACGGTCACCGGTGTGACTTTGGGAATGAGCGGCTGGAAATACCGGGCGGTGCTCTTTAGCACGGGTGGCAGCGTTCTCTCCGAGTCCATGGCACTTTCGGTGTCTCCGCCGAACACGGCGCCGACCCTCTCAAGCATCGTTGATCAGACGCTCGACGAGGACAAATCGAAGACCATTTCGTTTACGGTCGAGGATGCGGAGCAATCCGCGAGTGCATTGTCGGTGACGCGCACTTCGTCCAACCCCACGCTCTTGCCCGTGTCGGGACTGGTGCTGGGCGGCACAGGCGCTAACCGCACTTTGAAGATTTCGCCGGCAAAGAATCTCTCCGGCACGTCCACGGTGGAACTCACCGTAAACGATGGGCAGGCCACGACGACCCGGAGCTTCAACGTGACTGTCCGATCCGTGAACGACGCGCCGACGATCAGCGCGATCGCCAGCCTGACGGTGAACGAAGACACCGCATCGAAGGCGATTGCCTTCACGATCGGCGATGCGGAGACGAGCACTTCGAAGCTGAAGCTCACGTCCAGCTCCTCGAACACCAAACTGGTGCCCACCGCCGGGATCGTGCTGGGCGGCACCGGCTCGAAGCGAACGGTCACGATCAAGCCGGCCAAGAACCAGTCGGGCAAAGCCACGATCAAGATCACGGTGAGCGATGGCGCGCTCACTGCCACCGAATCGTTCACTGTCACCGTAAAGGCGGTGAACGACGCGCCGACGATCAGTGCGATCGCCAGTCAGACGATCAAAGAGGACAAATCGACGAAAGTGATTCCCTTCACCATCGGGGACGCGGAGACGAGCACCTCCAAGCTCAAGCTCACGCGGACCTCGTCCAACACCAAGCTGATTCCCACGTCGAAGATCGTGCTCGGGGGCAGCGGGTCGAAACGCACCGTGGTGGTGACCCCGGCGAAAAACCAGTCCGGCACCGCGACGATCAAGATCACGGTCAGCGATGGCACGCTCACCGCCACCGAGTCGTTCAAGGTAACGGTGACCGCCGTCAACGACGCGCCCACGATCACCAAGATCGCCGACCAAGTGGTCGCGAGAAACGGCCGCACCTCCGCGCTTAAGTTCACGATCGGCGATGCCGAGACGAGTGCGTCGAAGCTCAAGCTCACCCGCACGTCTTCGAATACCACGCTCCTGCCGACCTCGCGCGTGGTCTTCGGAGGCAGCGGAGCGAATCGCACCGTGACGATGACTCCGGCCAGCAATCGCACCGGCACGGTCGTGATCAAGCTCACGGTCAGCGATGGGAAACTCTCAACCAGCACGTCCTTCACCGTGCGGGTCGGCACGACGGCGGCGCGGGCCGACTCGGCGAAGGCGACCTCGTCCCAGGCGCCGCAAGCGGTGACAAAAGATACGTTCGCCAAAGTCGGAGATGCAGTATCGCTCGTGGTTCGACCCCCGGAGAATACATCGCTGCTCCAGTGGTTCCGGGATGACGAGCCGATCGCGGGCGCGACGGGCGCCACGTTCAAGCTGCCGTCGGTGAAGCTGACCGACGCGGGTGGATACGATGCGGTGGCTCTCGGCCGCGACAACGGCCAGGCGAGCGCCACCATCGAGCTGACGGTGGTGGAGTCGACCGCCATCGCGCGGCCGACCGGCGCCGGCATCGTGCTCCTGACGCAGACGCTGCGGCTGGCCGGTGCAGCGGAGAAGTTCACGCAGGAGATGTTGTTGCCGGCGGGTTGGACGGTGGTTTCCAGCGGCGGCGCAGACGCGACCCTGTATCCACGAGTTGGAGACACAGGAGTGCTCGTCTGGCAGTGGAAGCAGGCACCGCGTCAGCAGGTCGTCCTGACCACGGTCCTGCGTGCGCCGGCCGGCGTCGTCCTGCCGGGCAAACTCGAGGGACTGCTCCGCGTCGAACAGCCCGACGGCGCGCGACGACTGCTGCTGGAGATCCCAGTCACACGGTGACGACTCGCGCCGGACAAGGTCCCAAGTCACGTCCGAATGCGGCGTGGAATGGGACGGTTCCGGCGCGGATTGGCGCTCGGTGAACGGACCATCCCCGGACGAAAAAGAAGGGTTGATTTTCGCGGACTGGAACGCAACCGTGCGCCCCCTGTTTTGGACGCTTAGCTCAGTTGGTTAGAGCACGTGCTTCACACGCACGGGGTCACTGGTTCGAGTCCAGTAGCGTCCACCATCACCTTCCCCGGATTCAGGCAGTTGCACCGTCGGGAGTTATGCAGGCATCACGATCGCCGCGAGAGCTGGCCGCCGACGGCGACGGATTCCCATGTGAACTGCCCCATGGCGAGCGGAAACCACCAGCGTGCTGCGCGTGCCGAGCGCCCGAAATGCTCGAGCGCCTCGCGGATCCGGCGGCGCTTCGCTTCTGAGATGGCGTGCGATAGCCACGCACAACCCAGCGCCACTGCGACCCGGCGGCTCCAACTTGACACGGGCTGGACGGGGCGGAACCGACCCGCGATCTCGGCGAGCAACCGTTCGGCTTCGCGGCATTGCGCGCCAGTCAATGGGTAGCGCAGCCAGAAATCGCGGAGCAGGATCATCTGTTCCTGTGTGAGGGCGAGACCGCAGGCCCGCTCGATTTCCTCCCGGCAGGCACGCAGGCTGCCCTCGGCGTAGCGAAACGTGTTCTGTTTCGTGACAGAGTTGGGATTGTCGGCACGCCAGAGATAGAGCGGCTCGGGCACGATGGCGGAGCGCGTGGCGCGAACCATGCGAAGCCACAGCTCGGTGGCTTCGCTCAGGTGGTATTGTTCACGGTAGCCGCCGAGCTCGCGCACCAGTTTCGTAGAGTAGAGCACCTGTCCGTGCGCGTTCAGGCGGTTGTAGAAGAGGAGGAAAAACGGCAGCGTCTCGCGCTGGTAACAGATCCCGCGCCAGCCGGGCCGACGCTGGTCACGGGAGTCGATGATGTCGAACGGGCAGGTGACCAGGCCAACGTGCGGATTCTCGCGCACGACCGCCATCTGCCGTGCGAAACGGTGAGGAAGCGAGAGATCGTCCGCATCCATGCGTGCGATCCAGTCCGCGCGCACGAGTGAGATCGCGCGATTGAGCGTGCGGGTGACGCCCATGTTTCGCTCGTTCGGGCAACTGCGGATGCGCGCGTCGCGAGCAGCGTAGTCTTCGATGATCTCGCGCGTGCCGTCGGTCGAACCGTCGTCGATGATGATGAACTCGAAGTCCGTCCAGGTCTGGTTCAGAATGCTCTCGATCGCGGGACGAAGATAGGCGCCGGCATTGTAGGCGGGCATGATGACCGACAGCGCCGGCTTGGTCGCGCGGGTCGCGGAGGTCGGAGCTTGCAGTGCGGACTCATGGAGCGGAGCGGAAGTGTTCGTGATCACGAGTGGTTGAGGATTGTGGGCGCGCCGGTCGATCCGGTGCGCGAGTCGGCCCGTCGGGCGAGCAAGCTTCGCAGCCTCTGCCGCAGCACGTAGGCGTTGCGCCGCACGTAGCGGGTGAAGGCGACTTCAGCGAGCTGCCGCAGTGAGAGCGGTTGCTTGCCGATGAAGCGGACGTTCCCGAGGTGAGCCAGGCTGTGCTCGTAGATGGCCTGGTTTTTGAAATAGGCGTTGCGATATAACCACACTTCCCGGCCCATCATCGCGGCGGTGATGGCAGCGTGGGTCCGGTCGGTGTGGACGACTGAATAACGGGCGACGTAGTCCAGCAGGCGCTCCGGCTGGGTGTCCGGTCCGCGCGAGATGTCCATCCCCGGCAGGTGAAGGGGGCGGCGGTCGAATACCGCCTCACGATCCCGCCGGAAAATCCCGACGGTGTCCGCGTGCGACATGAGCGCCCACGGCTGGAGGTCGTTCCAGAACGCGAGATCATGCGAGAGGTAAATATGCTTGGGCTTCAGCCCGGCGCGCGTGAGCTGGCCGTAGCTCATCTTTTCGCGGCAGAAGACCGTGTATTTGGCGTCCCAAGTTTGCACGAAGCGTCGCACCCGTGGGCTCTCCAGCTCAAACGAAGCAGGCAGGATCACCACCTGCCTGACCTGCGGCGCATACGCCTCGATCAAATCGGGCAACGTGTGCGTGCCGCGGCAAAATGCGCCACCGCCGAACACGAGCAGGACCTCGGCATCGATCTTGGCGGGCGCTTCGGTTTCCCGGATTTCCTGCCACGTGAGACCGAGCGAGGAGAGCAGACGTCGTCCGCCCATGTGAATCACTCCATCGCCGCGATTGCCCAGATTGAGCAGCAACGCGATCTTGCGCCCGCGTTGCGCCGTCAGAATTTCCAGCAACGGCTCGATCTCCGCCGCCACAGCTTGGATCGTGAACGGCTTCAGGTCAGAGACCAACTCGGGTCCGGAAGCAACGCGATGCAACGCAGTGGAGGAGCGGTCGAGAGCGTCAGGATTCATGGTGTGTGGATCGGAATGCGTGGTGTGATTCCCCGGCGTGTGGGCGCCAGGAGTTGCATGGGAAAGAAAATGAAGCTGCGTGTTTCCTAAAAGTCACAAGTGCCGCAGAACTCACCAGTGCTTGCATCAGGTGCACGCTGAGGCTGCGGCCTCCTATTTCGGGGTAACACCCTAGCTCGCGTTTGGGAGACGCCGCAGGCGCGCTGCACTGGAATGGTCCGCCTGCGGTGCAATAGTTCGAATAACACCGCGGAGGAAAACCAGCTGCGCGACTCGACTCGCCTCGGGCGTTGCACACACTCGCCCGACCCCCATGTCGAAGACGCAGATCCTCGAACGCCTCCGTGCCGCACGCGTCATTGCGCTGATCCGTGCCGAGAGTTCAGACAGCCTGATCGACTGCGCACGGGCGCTCGTCGCGGGCGGCTTGTCCTGCATCGAGCTCACGATGACGACTCCCGACGCACTCTCCCTCTGCGCGCGTGTCGCCGAGGAACTCCCCGAAGTCACGCTTGGCCTCGGCACGGTGCTCGATGCGCAGACGGCGATCGAAGGCATCCAGGCCGGTGCGCGCTTCATCGTCACGCCCGCGGTGCGGCCCGACGTGATCGCGGCTTGCCGCGAAGCCGATGTCGCCGTGCTCGGCGGCGCACTCACACCCACCGAAGTCCACACCACTTGGGAACTGGGCGCCGATGTCGTGAAGATCTTTCCCGCGGAATTTTTTGGTCCCGCCTACATCAAATCGCTCAAAGCGCCGTTTCCCGCCATCGAGGTCATGCCGACGGGCGGCGTCACGCCCGAGACGATCGGTGCGTTTCTGAAGAATGGCGCGTTCGCCACCGCCGCGGGCAGCGCCCTTGTCTCGCCCGCCGCGCTGAAGGCGCGGGACTGGCCTGCGATCACACAGCGTGCGAGAGAGTTTGTCACCGCCGCCAACGCTGCCTGATTTACTCTCCATGTCCCTGACCCTTCGTCCCCGCGTTTCCTGCGCGTTCGAACAAATCTCGCTCGGCGAAGTCATGCTGCGCCTCGATCCCGGCGAGGGCCGCATCCGCACCGCACGGTCGTTCACCGCGTGGGAAGGCGGCGGCGAATACAACACCTCCCGCGGACTGCGGAAATGTTTCGGCCAGAAAACCGCCGTCTGCACGGCGCTCGTCGACAACGAAGTCGGGCACCTCATCGAGGATTTTATCATGCAGGGCGGAGTCGCGACGGATTTCATCCGCTGGCGCGACGACGACGGCATCGGCCGCACCGTGCGCAACGGACTCAACTTCACCGAGCGCGGCTTCGGCGTGCGCGGCGCCGTGGGTGTTTCGGATCGCGGGCACTCCGCCGCCTCGCAGCTCAAACCCGGCGACTTCGACTGGGATCATCTCTTCGGCCAGCTCGGGGCGCGCTGGTTTCATACCGGCGGGATTTTCGCCGCGCTCTCGGAGAGCACCGCCGCGCTCGCGATCGAGGCGGTGCAGGCCGCGAAACGCCACGGCACGATCGTCTCCTACGATCTCAACTACCGGCCCTCGCTCTGGAAATCCATCGGCGGTCTCGCGAAAGCGCGTGAGGTCAACCGTGAGATCGCGCGTCATGTGGACGTGATGATCGGCAACGAAGAAGATTTCACGGCGTGCCTCGGCTTCGAGGTCGAGGGCGTCGACGCGAACCTTGCGCACGTCGAGGCCGACGCGTTCAAGCGCATGATCGGCACCGCGGTGCAGGCGTATCCAAATTTCAAGGTCGCTGCGACCACGCTGCGCCGCGTGATCACCGCGACGAAAAACGACTGGAGTGCGATCCTCTGGCACGACGGTAAATTCTTCGAAAGTCGCGCCTATCCGGCGCTCGAGATTCTCGACCGCATCGGCGGGGGCGACAGTTTCGCGTCGGGCCTGCAGTTCGGGTTTCTCGAATTCAACGATGCGCAGAAGGCCGTCGACTATGGTGCGGCGCACGGCGCGCTCGCCTCAACCACGCCGGGCGACACGTCGATGGCGACGCGCAAGGAAGTGGAAAAACTCTTCTCCGGCGGCAGTGCCCGGGTCGTGCGCTGATGCGGACCGACTCGGGACAATGTGCGCACCGAATCGGGACCGAGTGTGTCCCGACTCGCGCCCCACGGCGGACCGAGGCGCGGCGAAGTGCGGCTCGAGTCGAGCCGATGTCTGGATCGAGTCGCGCCTGAGTCCGGCGTGAGTCGCTGAAATTTCCCCATCATGGCTACCCCAAACACCGCTGAGACAAACCCGCTCGGGAATTATCGTTGGTATGTGTGCGTGCTGTTGTTCTTCGCGACGACGATCAACTACATCGACCGGCAGATTCTGGCGCTTCTGAAGCCGTTGCTCGATGACCAACTGCATTGGACGAACGAGCAATTCGGTTTGATGAACACCGCGTTTCAAGGCGCGTATGGGCTCGGCTTGCTCGGCTTCGGCTGGTTCGTCGATCGGTTCGGTTCGAAGATCGGCTACGCGGTTTCCATCGCGGCCTGGAGT
>JAEYQF010000021.1 GCA_023410155.1 Verrucomicrobiota bacterium
CAAGACCGCCGCAATCGACCACTCTGCCACCTCTCCGGTCGTACACCCGAGCGGCCAGAGGCGCTCGAGTGGAGATGGGAGCGTGCGGCGACGCGCCCATTCGGCAACGCCGAAATTCAGCCCCGCAGCTTAACCCGTAGTGAGCGCGCTGCACCGATGGGTCAGATCAGGTGTTTTGAGCGCTTTAACCGTGCCCTCCCTGCCCTTCGGCGTTAACCTTCCAGCATGAACCTCTCACGCCAGCCCTGTGGCGCTGATTGCGCCCACGCGGACGTGCTGCGACTGCCCGAAGGCGAACTCACCCTGTGGTGCAACCGTTTCGGTCAACCCGTCAGCGAATACCACGAATGTAAGGTTTTCACGCCACAGGTGTCCCCAGCGCCCGTCGCAACGCCAGCCGCCCAGCAACCGGTCCTTGCCCCAGCCCGGTAGCTGCGCCGGCTGATCTTCATGTCGACGACGGCGGACCACCCCGCATCGCTCGCCAGCCGCACGTGGCTCAATCCCGTCGCCTGGCAAAGGTGTGGTTGAGTGGATGTCACCGTCGGCCGCCGGAGGATGCGCACGACCGCCCGCGCCGCCGGATCATGTTAAAGGGCTGGAAACGAGTTTCGGTACAGCTGCGGCGAAGCCGCTCTACGCCCAAAGGCGTACGCCCGAGGGGGCATGGCGGTGTAGCGAAAAAGCGGGTACGCTGAAGCCGCAACTCGCAACTCAACCTTCAATCCCCCGCTCCCATGATCTCGCTTCATTTGTTTCGCCCTCACGCCCCGTCGACCTCCCGGCGTACGGTTCGTCGGCTCGCTGTCTCCCTCGCTCTCGTGGTCTCACTTCTGGCCGGCAGCACCGCCCTCGCGGCGGGCAAAGGCCAGGGCGGCGGGGGCACCCCAAGCCCCTCACCCGTCGAAGTCACCAACATCGTCGATGTCATCGGCGCGGTCGACATCGTCGGTGAGTCGCACAAGCAACCCTTCTTCGCTTCGCAAAGCGCCACCCTTCCGGCTAACCAATACAACAAGCACGCCACCATCACGGTTCCCGAGGGGAAACGTGTCATTATCGAGTCGATATCCGTCATCGCCTACGTGCCTGCGGGCGCGAAGGCGTGGGGCGTTGTCAGCGCATCCAGCTCCGCTGACGGAAACTATGCCGTGCTCGGGTGCAGTTTCACCGAGCAGGGCGCGTATTACAACGAGGCGGTCTTCACATCGACGACCCCGACGAGCATTCGGCTGGAAGGAGGTAAACACACGCTCCAGTCGAATATATTCCGCTCTGGTTCATCTGCGGAAGCAAGGTACCAGCTGAGCGTGTTCGGGTATATGGAAGACCTTTGACACCGCACAAGCGCATTGCGGAGCCTCCGCTCCGCGGTGCTGCTGTTTTGGGACGGCTCTGACCCTGGGGCGCCGGGCCCCTACTCCGCGCGCAGGGCCACGATCGGATCGACCCGTGCCGCCCGACGCGCCGGCAGCCAGCAGGCGGCCAGGGCCACCACACTCAAGAGCAGCGGAATGCCCAGGAAGGTCACTGCATCAAAGCGGCCGACATCAAACAGCATCGCGTGCAGGAAGCGCGTGAGGTACGCCGCCAAAACCAGCCCAACGAGCAATCCGACGCCCGTCTTCCACAGCCCCTGCTGCAGGATCATGCCGACCAGCTGGCCACGGGTCGCGCCGATCGCGCCACGAATTCCAATCTCGCGCGTGCGTTGCGAAACGTCGTAGGCCAAAACTCCATACAACCCCACCGCCGCCAGCACCAGGGCCAGGACGGCGAAGGCGGCGATCAGGAGCAGGACTCCGCGGCGATACTGCAGCATACCGTCGAGCCCCTCCTGGAGGGAAGCGGTCCAGTACAGCGGCAGGGTGGGATCGATCTCGCGCAACTTCAGCCGCATCGCGTTTAACGTATCAGCGGTGGGTCGGGACGTCCGGACCAGAAACGTCACACCCGGAGCCGGCTGCTGGACCATTGGACCGTACAGGAAAGGCAGGCCGTCCCGCGCCTCCGGTCCCGATAGCTCGGCCCGCTTAACAACTCCGATGATCCGTGGCCAGGGCACCCCTTCCGGCGGAGGTTCTGTTCCGAGCGCGATCCCTTCGCCCACGGGGCTGCGGCCGGGGAAATAACGTTTCGCGAAAACGTCGTCGATGATCAGCACCCGGCCGGAACGCATGTCATCGGTCTCCGCGAAAAGCCGTCCCTCCAACAAGGCGATGCCGAGAGTCGCGAAAAAGTCAGGGGAGACCCAATTGACGGACGCGATCGGCTGGTTCTCGCCCAACTGGGTCGGCGCGCTCTGCAGAACAAACGGCATCGTGCGGAACTTGCCGATGGCGTATTCTGCTACGAGCGACACCGATTCCACTCCCGGAATCTCCCGGAGCGCCTCGAGCAGACGCCGCTGGAAGGCGACATTCTTCTCTCCGTCGTGCACGGCGATGGGAACAGCGACACGGCCCTGGACAACCCGTTCTGCGTCGAAGCCGAGGTCCACCGACGTGACGCGGATAAAGCTGCGCAGCAGGAGCCCCGCGCCGATCAGCAGCACCAAGGCAAACGCAACTTGAGCGATGACGAGGCTGTGGCCGAACGCCCGCGCCGCCGGCGTCGCTGACGCCGTGCGGGAATCGGCGACACTGATCCGCGAGCGCGCCAGAAACAGGAACGGCGCGAGGCCAAGAACCACCGCCAGAAGCAGCGCGGCCAGCAGAATCCCCGCAATGATCGGCGCGTCCAAGCCCACGGGCGTCGCCTTCGCGGCCACCAGCGGCAGGTACCGGTTGATCAGCTGCAGGCCCGCCCACGCGAGCCCCAACCCCAGCACCGCAGCGGATCCGGTTAACAGCAGCATCTCAGCGAGCAACTGCCGCAGCAAAACCGCCCGCCCCGCTCCGAGCGCCTGCCGGATGGCGAGTTCGGGTC
>JAEYQF010000029.1 GCA_023410155.1 Verrucomicrobiota bacterium
GGTGCGCAACGGCCCGGGAAGAAACTCCACGATGGCCGTGGCCAGCGGTGGATGCGCGGCCAGTCGCTGGCCGCGGGGGTCCAGGCGGCAGAGCGTTCCGTCGAGGATGGCGGTGGCGGGAGCGGTCGGGGGATTCACGGCTGGGAGGTGCAAGGCAACATCTTGCGGGAGGCGTTGGCCACAAGATTCTGCGGGTTCGCGCGAACGCAAGAATGCGTGGACTCGCGCAGTTCCTCGTGGGCGCGGCCGACCTTCAACTGCGGCGTGCCGCCAAGGTGCCAGGATCGCCCACGATGGCGAGCAAGCGGCGGATTAGACGCACGTGCTCGGTCGTGATCGTGATCTGGCGCGACTCCCGCCAGCCGACCAGAATGACGCCGCTCGCGTGTTGCTCGTCGACGATCGGTAGGAGTGCGAAGGCCCCAAGCAGCAGGGGTTCTCGCATCCACTCGGGCAGATAGGGCGTGATCTTCGGGTCGGCGGCGTGGTGGATCACGACATTTTCCCGGCGGCTGAGGCAGACACCGAAGACGTTGCGATCGTGAGCCCGCACGCGCGGGTGCGAGCGGAGCTGCTTGAACAGCGGGCCGTGTCCGTGCGCGAGGCGGAAGTCTGCGTCGGGTGTCGGCTGCGAAAACAGCAGGCACTCGGGCGCGGCGAATCCGCGCCGCACACTGTCGAGCACGGCGAGCAGGAGCGTCTCGCGCGAGCGACTGGGGTTGCCGCTGAGCGCCTGCAATCGCTCGATCTCAGACTCCCAGGTGAAACCGGCTCCACCCTCGCCCGCATGGGGCAGGGCGGCCGCCGATGGCACGCTGTCGACGGGGTCGATGCCGGCACCGCGCAGCTTGATGCGGGCGAGACTCTCCGCCGGCAGACTGCGGAGCCTGAATGTGCGGCGAAAGTGATCGAGTTGCGTGGCCGCGGTTTCCATCAGCGGCATGATCTCGTTCGCGAGCGCGGGGAGCTGCCGGCTGAATGTCTCCGCGATCGCTCGTGCCTGGCGGGCAAAATCCGCGGCGGTCAGTTCGGGGGAGAGCGCGAGCGCGGCGAGTTTCCCCGCAAACGAGGTGAGGGCCAGCATCTGCGCGGACGGAGACGCATCGAGGACGGCGAGGGCTGACGGTGGCAGATCGCGCAACGTGACCAGGATTTCTTCAGGCAGATCGGCGGCTTTGAGCAGCTGATGACTGAGCTCCAGGGGAGTGAGGCCGAAGGTCCGGCGAAACGCTTCGTCCTCGGTGTCACCGCTGTCAGCGAGTTCCTGCGCCGCGTGGAAATCGTCCGCCATGGCGGTGACCATCACGATGCGGCCGAAGTTGCGCAGGGCGGCGCAGACGAACGCCTGTTCCGGATCAAGGAGCAATCGCGACTGGGCGGCCGATTGAGCGATGCAGCCGGCCGTGAGAGCGAGTGCAGCGGCTTCGCGCTGCTCGTCGAGGCTGCGGGTGCGGGAGGTCTGCTCGAGCAGCATCAGCGACATCGCAAGCGAGCGGATGCGCTCGTAGCCGATCACGTGGATCGCCTGCGCGACGTTGGTGACGGGCACCGCGCCGGGATTGTAGCCGAAGGTGTTGGCCGCGCCGATGACTTTGCTGAGGATGACGGGATCCTTTTGGATCACCTCGGCGAGTTCCCCGACGGAGACCACGCTCGAGTTGCCCGAGAGCGTGCGCATGAGCTTCACGATCTCGGGCAAACAGGCACACGCCTCGGACCGCAGTGCGGCGGAAGCGCGTTCGACGGTGCGGGAAGCCAGGGAAGTGTCCACTTAGCTTCTTCTTCGGCGCGGCGGGGGAGAAATTGAGCAGGCGTGTCAGCGTAACTGGGGCGTCGTGCGAGGCAGGCCGCGCTCCGAGCGAGCGCACAACTCAAGGAAGTCGTGGTGAGCGGTGGTCGGCGCGCTGGCGGTTCGGCGCATCGGCTCGAGCAGCGGCTGAGGTTGTTCCGTGCGCGGGTGAGCCGCGTTGCGGTCGGGAGTGAGGGTGATGTCTTTCATGGCGGTGTTTGTGGGTTAGCGCCCGCCCGGGCTGTCACCGCAGGAGCAAAAAAAAGCCCCTCCGGTGTGGCACCGGAGGGGCAAATTCGTGTGAACGATCAGGCCCCTCCCGGCGCGTGGGTAACGACGACGGAAACGACGGAGGCGACGACCACGGAAGCGAGGTCGGAGGGAACGGCCGAAGTTTTCGTGCGGAGGAGGGACATGCGTGTGGGTTGAAAAAGCTCGGCTCGTGGTCCGGTGTCAAGCCGCGGTCTGGAATTTGACACCGCGGTGCACGCCGGGCAAAGGCAGCATCAGCGGCTCAGCGCATCGGGCCGAGCGCGCGATCGAGTCCGCTTCGACGGCTCCCGCGCGGATCGTAGTAGTCGCAGGGCAGGTAGTCGCCCTTGATGCGGCTTTCCGCGTAGCCGACGCCCACGGTCAGACTTGGGGTGAGGTTGGTCTCAACATACACGGCGCCGCCGAGTTCGCTATAGTTCCCACTGCCCCAGCCGGCGAACAGGGTCACATAACCGTGCAGCTCCGGGCCCCGGCGCACTTTGACCCCGATAGGCGGCGTCGGACCCACGGAGGATGCGCCTGCCGCGGAGGCGGTGCTGTCGTCGTCGGCCGGAATCACCCGCGCGGCCAGCACATCCAACTGCGCGCGTTGCTCGGCCGTGAGTTGCTCGACACCGGCGTTGCGCAGCTCGTCTGCGCTCAAGCGTGCGGTGAACTCCTTTGCCCGCGGTTCGCGGGAAACGAAACGTGTGGCGGCGATATCGCGGCGGACCAGCGCGTCGAGCACTGCGAGCTGGTTGGAGTCGAGGCGATCCAGTCCGGCCGCGGAGTTCTCCGCAGCGGACAATGTCCGCGTGAAACGCACATCTTCGGCAGCTTGTGCGACTGGCGCGAGCGCCGCGCCGATCAGGAGCAGGAGGGAGACAGTGAGACGTTTCATAGCGGAGAATCGTTGAGCGAAGACGCCCGCGGCGTCGGGCGGGTTCCATCAAGTTGAACGGTGACAGCGGCGCAACTCACTTGAAGAGCAGTGGAAGAAACTCGCCGAGATAGCGGCGCCACACCGGCCACTCGTGTCCGCCTGGAGTCAGTTGCCATGTGTGACGGATGTCCTTCGCCGAGAGCCAGCCGACAAACTTCCTGTTCTGCTCCAGCAGAAAATCGTCCTCGCCGATCGCGACCCAGAGGAGACGCGGCTCGCCGGATTTCTTGGCGCTCGCTTCCGCGAGCGAGCGGAAGGTTTGGTCGAGATTCTCCGTGGGCGCACTGGAGCTGAAGCCGCCGATCCAGCCGAACAGATCACCGTGCTTGAGGCCGATGTTGAGAGAGTGTCCGCCGCCCATGGAGAGACCGACGATGGCCCGGTTTGCGGCGTCACGCTTGATTGGATACGCGCTCTCGACCAGCGGCATCACTTCGCTGATCAGCTCCTGCTCCATCGCGGCGAGATTGTTCGCGCCGTAGTCGGACGGCCGCGGGCCGGTCGGGATCGGCACCGGGTGGCCATTGGTCATCACGATGATCGCGGGCACGGCGCGTTTTTGTGTGAGGAGATTGTCCGCGATGAAATTGGCGCGACCGTTTTCGGCCCAAGCGGTTTCGTCATCGCCGAAGCCGTGCAACAGGTAAACGACCGGATACGTCGTGGCCCCGCGCGCGTCGAATCCAGGTGGCGTGTAAACCTGGATCGCGTTGGTTTGCTGCCGGGTCTTCGAGTAGAACGTGTGACGATGAATCACGCCGTGCGGGACGTTTTCCACCGCGGCGAGCGAGCCCGGAATTTCGAACATGCTTTCGCTGCGGATCCATTTCTTGATCGCGCGATTCAGCGGGTCGGTGACGGTCGCGCCGTCGAGCCCAAACGTGTAAGAATAGATCTCGGGCGCGAGCGGCCCAATCGTGAGATTCCACACGCCATGTGCGTCTTTCGTCATCAGCTGTGGCTCCTTGCTGAGGCCTTGCACGGCGACAGCGGAAGCCTGCGGGGCGAAAAACCGTAGCGTCACGCGGCGGTCGGCGTGCACTTCGGGCGAGACTAGGCTGGGCGGCTGTTGAGCGGAGAGGGAGAGCGCCGAAACGATCCATGCACACAACCAAAGGACGGGGCGGGGTAGTCGATTCATGAGCAGAAGAATACGCGTGAGGGCGAGACGTGCCAATCGCTGAAACGGTTCACGCCCCCGAGCGGATCGGGTCGCGCCAGAGTGTGCACAGCGTCGCGCCAAAGTGCGGACCGGGTCGGGACACGTTGCGGCATGGCTCGGGCCGAGGTGTGGCTCGGGTCGGGACCAGGTGCAGCCCGGCGTGACGCTGAATCGGTCGTGCGCGGATCAATGCCCGAGGGTAAAGGGTTTCACCGGGTTTTCGCGTTGCGGGGCCGGGAGGCGTGGTAGACTGGCGGGATGTCGTCGTCGGATTACGAAGATCGTTTTGGTGGAGTGGGTCGCCTGGTCGGGCGCGCGGGACTCGAGCGACTGCGCGCCGCACACGTGGCGGTCGTCGGCGTGGGTGGTGTCGGCTCGTGGGCAGTGGAGGCGTTGGCGCGAAGTGGCGTGGGTGCCATCACCTTGATCGATCTCGACGATGTGTGTGTGACCAACGTGAACCGGCAGTTGCCGGCGCTCGACGGGCAGATCGGCCGGCCCAAGGTCACGGTGCTGGCGGAGCGCGTGGCGGCGATCAATCCGGGTTGTCGCGTGACCGCCGTGACGGAGTTTTTCACGGAGAGGTCGGCGGAGCGTTTGCTGGCCGGCGGCTTCGATTATGTGATCGATGCGATTGATAGTCTGTCGAACAAAGCCCTGCTGGTGGCCGAGTGCGTGAAGAGGAGAATGCCGGTGCTGACGATCGGAGGAGCCGGTGGGCGACGGGATCCGACGCAGGTGCGCACGGGCGATCTGGGCGACGCGTGGGGCGATGAATTGTTGCGGCTTGTGCGGCGGAAGCTGAGGCGGGAGCACGGCTTCGAGCACGGCACGCAGACGGGCAAGATGCACTTTGGCGTGCGTTGCGTGTGGTCGAGCGAGCAGCAGGTTTTCCCGTGGGCGAACGGCACATGCGCGGCGGAGCCGGAGCCGGGCAGCAATCTCAAGCTGGATTGCGAGAGTGGCTTCGGCACGGCCGCGTTTGTGACGGGTGCCTTCGGCCTGGCCGCGGCAGGCGAGGTCGTGCGCGAACTGGCGAGGCGGGAAAAGTGATGCGGCCCGGCCACGCCGCGGCGGCTGCTGCGCGAGAGAGTGGCGCCGCGTTTTCACCGGGACGCGTTGGACCGCGTCAGTCACGGCGCTCCAAACAGCACGCAGAAATTCCGGTGTGTTTGTTCGGCCAGTTCGTGGCGATCAATTCCAAGCCACGCTGCAAGGCCTGTGTAAGCGGCATCGAGATTGGCGGGATGGTTGACGATCGATCCGCCGGGTTCCCGCGGCAGTCGGTGAGTGGCCCACTCTTTTGGGAGCGGCATTGCGGGCGCGTCGGATTCGACGAGTAGGCGATCGCGCGGGATCGCGCGGAAGACGGGCTCCAGTTTCTTCGCGCGACGCGGATCGAGGAAGTAGCCGTTGAACGAAAAATACGCGCCGAGCGCGGCGAACTGTTTCACGAGTTCGGCCGAGCCGGCGTAGGCATGGAGCAGGAAACCACGCGCGGGCCGCGGAGTGGAGCGGAGCGTGTCGTGCAGCGCGCCCCATGCGTCGAGGCAGTGGATTGTCGCCGGCAAATCGCGCTCGGCGGCAAGCTCGAGCTGCCGGCGAAAGACGTCGATCTGCTCGTCGAGCGACGCGCGGCGCAGTCCGGCGAGGCGAGGATCGTCGGGACGTGCGCGGTCGAGCATCCAGCGGTCGAGGCCGATCTCACCGATGCTCGCGCCGGGAGTGTCATCGAGCGCTTTGATCAGCGCGCAAGCCCAGTTATCCGAGCGATTGCCCGCGTGCCAGGGATGCACGCCGAAACTCGGCATCAAGCGGAGACTTGCAGGGGCGAATGACTCATCGGTGCAGATGCGTTTCACCTCATCCCAGTCCGATTCGCTGGAGCCATTGACCACCGCGGCGACGACGCCTGTCGCGGCGAGATCGCCCAGCACCCGTTCACGATGAGGGAGCAGCCACTCGTCGTGGTAGTGGCAATGAGCATCGGTCAGCCGCATGACAGTGAGGACGTTCGGAGCGGCTTAGACGTGTGCCGCGGCGAAACCGCGGATGCGTGCGCGGACGGCGGAGAGGCCGTTGCGCCGGGTGGGAGAGAGATTACGTGTAATGCCGAGCGTGCCGAGCGGATCGGTGTCGAGCGCAACAATTTCCACCGGCGTCGCGCCGCTGAAGAATTCGGCGAGGAAAATCACGAGTGCTCGCACGATGGGCGAATCGGCGTCGCCCTGGTAGAAACACTTCCCGTCGCGATGCTCGCAGACCAGCCAGACGGGTGAGACACATCCTGCGATTCGGTAAGTTTCGACCCGCAGCTCAGATGGCATCGGCGGCACTCGACGCGCGCGGTCGGACAGGAAGGCGAGACGCTCCTGCGGGTCGTCGATGAACGCCGCTTCATCGAGCAGCTGCTGCTGTTTTGCGGCTAAGAACATGTGAAACGCGAGCCTGATGAAATGTGTGCTTAAATCCAAACGAAGTTGGCCGTAATATGGATTAACAGTGGATCTCATCATGACGGACAACAACCTCATCCCCTTGCACGGCTTCACGCTTCCCACGGATTTCCCGTGGCGCGTGCGCTTCATCGCGGCGGTGGATGAGCATCTGCGCCGCTTGCGCGCGACCGGACACTTCGTGCCCGCGCGCTTCTTTGGCTACTATTTCCGGGGCAACATCCCGATGGCAGTCAGTGGCAACTGGACGGTGACGCTCGAGTCGCATCCTCCGGTTTCCCAGCTGCCTGAAGTCATCGATTACGTCACGCAAGGTCAGTTCAGCATCGCGAGCCCCAGCCGCGACCGTCTGCCCGACCACATGCTCGTGCATGACCGTCGCGACGGCGCCTGCTGGCTCCTCACCTTCGACCAAGCCTTGCGCTTCGTGGAAGCCACCGAGCCGGTCGTCGAAGCCGAGGAAAGCAGCGTAAAGAACCCGAAGTTGCTCCCGTAACCCTTTCAGCCCAAGGCATCCCAGGTCCGCAACAACTTGAGCACGGTCCGCGAGGACCGTGCTCTTTCTTTTTCAATACTCGACGTCGCGGCAGCGGACCTCGAGTTGCTGGGCGATGAGGTCGACCTGGCTCGGCGTGAGCACGGGAGTGATCGTGGCGTCGATCGCCGCAGCCAGTTCCTTCGGGTTGACGACCGTCACGGTGCCCTGCCCGCGGCGGATGATCGTCCAGCCCGGAAACACCAGCACTGGCGTAACCACGGACTGGATACCGAGCTTCAGTGCCAGCCAGTCCTCCAGCCATGCCGCCTGTTGACGGCTTTGCTCCAAACCGTGCCGGTCTTCGCCCCACGGATAAGCGAGCACCTGGCCATCGAAGATGATCTCGTGCGCCGCGAAGCCGTGGCGCGCCCGGCCTTTGCGGCGGGTCTTGGTTTCGAGGGCAAACACGCCGGCGGGGCCGATCACGACGTGATCGATGTTGAAAGCCGCGCCGCGCTCGGCGTCGCCGGGCACGTCGTGAAACACCCGCCAGCCCCGCCCTTTCAGCGGCTCGAGGGCCTCGGCGACCACGCGTTCGCCGAAATAGCCGAGGTAGCGGTTGGCCGACTCCTGCATCCGCGCCACGAGGAAACGTGCGAGCAGGAACAACCCCACGAGCAACACGGAGAGTGCCGCGGCGAGCGCGATGATCTGCGCGTCGCCCGTGAGATGGAGCGTCATCCACCAGAGAGCGGCGCCACATGCGACCGGGAGCGAAAACAGCAGCAGCAGCTGCGTGATCGTGCGTTCTTCGAGCGCCTCGAGCCGGCGGCGCTGGCTCTCGCCCGGCCCTCGCAACAGCTTAAACGTATCCGGAAACGGACGCCGCTCGCGGCGCAGAAACAGTCTCCAAAAAACCAATACACCGACAAAACCGACGAAGAGGGCCGCATACGCGGCGAGCACGACCCAGGGTTGAAGCATGCCCTCAGGTCAGCGCGTCGCGGCGGCGCTGGCAACCGTTTAGCCCGCCTCGGCGTCTCCGGTCAGCAGGGGCAGCGGCACCTCGAGGGCCGCCGCGAAGGCGCGCAGCAGTTCCAGCTCGGCCACACTCAACTGGCCGTCGGCGCTGACCACGGCGGCGGCGGCGGTGAGCGTTCGTTGCTTGATCGGGAGACTCGCGGTCGCCAGTCGATCGAGCGCGGCATCGAGTTTCGCCGGACCATCGGTTCCGAGTGGGGCGAAGCGCAACTGCGCCTCGATCAACTTCAACTGCGAGATGCCCGCGGCAAAGGATTGGGCAGCGTCGCCGCTCGATGATTGAGCGAGGGCGGAGAGCACCGTGGAGATTTCGGCGACGACCGCGTTGAACGAGTAAACCTGCACCACCGCTTCATTCGGTTTGCTGGCTAGCCGCAGCGAACGGGCGAGCAGTTTGTCCACCGCGAACTCAAACGTGCTCACGCGGTTGTCGGCCTTCACGAGCGTGTCGACGGTCTGGAGAAAACTCTTCTGCGCGTCGGCTGAGAGTTGCCGCAGCGCGGGCAACGCGAGCTGCACCAGGGGGAGCCGGTGTTCGGCGCGAGTCGCGCCCAAGTGCGGCTCGAGTCGGGACAAGGTGCGGACCGGGTCGGGACCGAGTGCGGTCTGCGCCGCGACAATGTCCGTCTGGTGTCGACGCACGGTCGGATCCGAGTCGAGCAGCAGTCCGAACACGAGCGCGGGCGCGTCGGCACTGGAGTGCGCGGCATCGCGAAGTTCGGCGGGGATCGCGTCGAGGAGTGTTTGCGCGTTGGCGACGTTTTGCGGAGAGACGGTGCCGGCATTCGCGATGAGCGCGGCGGTGAGAACCGGCGGCAACGGGGCAGCGGCGGGCGCAGGTTTGGGTTTGGCGGGATGCAGGCCGGCCGAGACGAAGGATTTCTTGGCGACGTCGACCACCTCGCGGGGCTCGTAGAATTTGCCGTCGAACTGCGGCTCGATGGCGCGGATGCGCTCGATCAGCGGCGGATGGGTGGCCCAGAGTCCGCCGAAGTTGGAACGGAAAGCTTGCGAGAAAAAGAAGTGGCCGATCGAGGCGGCTTTGCTGGTTTGCAGCGAAGACCCGAGTGCGTAGCCGCCGATCTTTTTGAGGGCGCCGCCGATGCCGGTCGGGTTGCGGGTGAATTGGACGGCGGAGGCGTCGGCCAGAAATTCACGCTGGCGGGAGACGGCGGCCTGGATCATGCGGCCGAAGAAATAGCCGATGTAGCCGATGAGCATCAGCGAGAGCCCGACGACGAGAATGACGACCATGACGTTGCCGCCGTTCTTGTCACTGCGAGAGGAGCGGACACGCGCGCCGCGGAGGGACCAGAGGATGCCGCGACCGGCGAGCCCGAGCACGAGGATGCCGAAGATGATGGCCGTGATGCGGAGATTGAGCCGCATGTCGCCGTTGAGGATGTGGCTGAACTCGTGCGCGACGACGCCCTGGAGTTCGTCGCGATTGAGTTTTTCCATCGTGCCGCGCGTGACGGCGACGACCGCGTCGCTCGTGGTGAGGCCAGCCGCGAAGGCGTTGATGCCGGGTTCGTCGGGAAGAATGAACACGGCCGGCATCGGCACGCCAGACGCGATGGCCATCTCCTCGACGACATTGAGCAGGCGGCGCTCGGCGAGGTGGGTGGTGTTGAGATCGATCTGTTTGCCGCCGACGCTGCGCGCGACTGCGGAACCGCCCTGGCTGAACTGCGCCCATTTGGAGAGGGAGCCGAGGCCGACGATCAGTAGGACAACGAGGGAAACGCCGCCGAAGAGGGCAGGGCGCCAGAGCGTGTTGTCGTAATATTCGCCGGTCTGGTTGGCGAGGAACAGGGCGACGGCGTAGCTCGCGAGAATCGTGCCCAGCACGGCGAGGATGAAGAGCACGACGAGACGCGTGGTGCGTTTCTTCGCGCGGGCCTGGGCTTCGAAGAAATCCATGGAGAAGAATCGCGCGAGGGGCGCGCGGCTATTTCACGAGCCGGAGCGTGAGCGGGTAACGGTAGCAGCCGCCGTCGGCGGCTTTGATCGCGGCGATAATCGCGAGAACGAGCGAGGCGAGACCGAGCAGCCAGAGCAAAGGCGCGCCGATGAAGGCGACAATCAGGATCGCGCAGACGATGCCGTAGAGAAAAACGGAGAGGTGAAAATTAAGCGCTTCGCGAGCGTTGTCGGAGACGTAGGAAGACTCGCCGCGCATCGCGAGATAGACGATCAGGGGAAGAATGATCGGCACACCGATGAACCCGGAGAGGTGACTGAGGAGCGCCCAGATCTTTTCGGTGCCCTTGGGCTCGGGATAAACGGTGATGGTCTGCATGCGGAAGTGCGGATTGCGAAATGAGGATTGCGGAGTGGCGGAGCAGCAGGCCGGGCGCGCGGAGGCGGTTAGTTAATCCGCAGTCCGCAGTCCGAACTCCGCAATCGAGCGATCAGGTGAATTGGACCTTGGGGGCGTTGCGCTCGGACGGATCATCGATCTTGAAGAGCTCGGCGGGTTGGAAGCCGAACATGCCGGCGAAGATGACATTGGGGAACGTCTCGCGAGCGTTGTTATACGTCATGACGCTGTCGTTGTAAGCCTGGCGGGCGAACGCGATCTTGTTCTCGGTCGAAGTGAGCTCCTCGGTGAGCTGCGCCATGTTTTGGTTGGCCTTGAGGTCGGGGTATTGCTCGGAAACCATCATCAGCCGCGAGAGCGCGCCGCCGAGACCGGCTTCGGCGGAGAGGAGGCCGCGCATAGCATTGGGATCGGCCGGATTTGAGGCGGCGGCTTGGGAAGCGGCGAGGGCGATGTTGCGGGCCTTGATGACGGCCTCGAGTGTCTCGCGCTCGTGTTTGAGGTAGCCCTTGGCGGTCTCGACCAAGTTTGGGATCAGATCGTAGCGGCGCTTGAGCTGCACGTCGATCTGCGCGAAGGCGTTTTTGAATCGGTTACGCAGGGCGACGAGGGAGTTGTAGATGCCGACGCCCCACAGGGCGAGGAGCACGACGAGACCGACAAGGACAAGGAGGATGATCAGGGCAGCGCTCATGGTGGGTAAGTAAGGACTGGGAAACGGCGGAAATGTGTCGACCGCAAGAGAGTGGAGCGAGTCGAAGTTTTTACAACGCGGTTGATTGTTTCCAGCGTGCGGCGCAACGTGGCGCGGTCCGCATGCGAATCAGTAGATTTCTATTCGTCTCCGCGATACTCGCGCTGGTGCCGGTCTCGGCGCAGGAGGCGTTGAACCCGCCTTCGCCGTTTGTGTCCGCGGCTGGTCGCAGCCGATCGGCGGGTGGCGAAGTCGTGACGCTCGCTGCAGCGCAGCGGGCACAGGAGCTCGGATTTCCGTCGGTGGCCGCGGCGCTGTTTCGCGAGTTGTGGGAGAGCGGCACTTCTGATCCGGCGACGGCCATGCTCGGGCTTACGACGGCGCTCCTCGACGAAGGGCGCGCGACCGAAGCCGAGCAGGTTCTCAATGCCTACACGGGGCCGCGCGATTCGGCATGGAATCTCCGCGCCGGGCTCGCGGCGATGGCACAAAAGCAACTCGGCCCCGCCCGCACGGCGCTGGCTGGAGTGCGGGGCGCAGATCTGGCTCCCGGTGACCGGAGTTGGTGGCACTACCTGCAGGCGATCGTCTCGGAGGCCGGAGGCGATTCATCGTATGCGCGGACGGAGTTCGGCCGGGCGGAGGACAGCGCCGTGTCGGCGCAGGCCAAAGCGCGATTTCAGCTCAAACGCGCGCAGGCTCAGCTCAAGTCGGGAGCCGTGAACGAAGCCATGGCCGAGGCGCAGCGGCGGAGCTGGCAGGAATATCAGGGAAGAAAAGTCGGCTACGAGATGGCACGGACCTATGCGGCGACGCTCGATGCTCTCGGCCGCGCTCCGGAGGCGGTCGCGCTATTGCAGCGTGAGATCTCGTCGTTGCCCGCCGCGGAGCAGTCGGAACTCGATGACATGCGTCTGTTGCTGGGGCTGATCGCCGGCGGGCAAGCCGGTGCGGGGCGGCTGGCGCTGGAGCAACTTCTGGAACGAGGCGCGGATCGGGAGAAGCAGCGCATCGCGCTGCACCTGCTTGCGCGGGCTTCTGCGCGCGAACCGCAGCGGTCAGCTTTTCGAGCACAGCTTGACCGACTGGTCGAGGCGTCGCCTGCGCATCCCGTGTTGGAGGATTTGCTGCTGTTTCGCGCGGAGGTCGCGCTCGCGACGAAGACGCTCGATGGCTATTCGCAGGCGGAGGAGGACGCGCGGACGTTGCTGGCGCGTTTCCCTGGTTCGCCGTTGAAACCGCACGCGTATGGCGTGCTCACCCAATCGGCCTGGGAGCAGAGGCGGTATCGCTCCGCGGCGGACAACGCGTCGAAGGCCCGCGCCGAGTTGAGCGACGGTGCGGTGCGCGCGTCGCTCGGCGTGCTCGTGGCGGAAGCGTGGTATCGCGCGAGGGATTTTCGCGCGGCGGCCGACGCGTATGCGGCGGCTATCCGGGAGGTGCCGACAGGTGTCTCGGCGGGAGAGTTGATGTTTCAGCGCGTGCAGGCGGAGATCGAGGCGGACGCACCGGAGCCGGCCGCGCGAGTGTTGGATGAGATGGCCGCCGACCCGGCGTTTGACGCGGTGAATCGCTGGCAGGCGGAATGGAATCTAGCGCGTGCGTTGCAGGTGCGCGGACAAACGGGCGCAGCGTTTACGCGCGTGCAGAATCTGCTTTCCGGAACATTGGCGAGTCGCGCGGCGGTGCCCCCCGAACTGCGGGCGCGAATGGCGTGGCTCCAGGCCAAGCTGGCTTCGGAATCGGGCCAGGCGGACCAGGCATTGCAACTCGTCGATCGACTCGCGGGAGAGCTGGAAGACGCGCCGGCGGCCTTGCGGAGCGAGATCGCGAGCTCGGCGGGACTGCTGCGGGCACAGGCGTTGTTCTCGCTGAAACGCGAGCGGGAGGCATTGGAGGAGTTGAAGCGCGTGCGGACAGATTTCCCGCGATCGGACGCGGCGGTGTATTCGTATTTCGACGAGGCCGACTACTACGCGAGACAGGACAATGCGGTGGAAGCGCAACAACTCCTCACAAAGCTCGCCGAAGACTTTCCGGACCATCCCTACGCGCCGATGGCGCTCTTGCAGGCAGCGCTTCAGGCGGAGCGACGCGGGCAGGACTCAAATCTCGTGGAGGCGAACCGACTGATCGAGGACCTCGTGCGGCGCTATCCGAACAGCGAACTGGTCTTCGCGGCGCGGCTCCGCCAAGGCGACTTGCTCCGCCGGCTGAACCAGTATCCGCAGGCGCAGCGGGCCTATGAAGATCTGGTGAACAAATATTCGCAGCGCGAAGATGTGGCACTGGCTCAGCTCGCACTCGCACAGTGTCACAATGCGCAGTCGGCCACCCAGCCGGCGCATGCGGAGAGCGCGCTCGTGTTGTTCGAGCACGTGCGTGATCGGATCGACGCGCCGTTGGACGCGCGTGTGGAGGCTGGCTACAACTTGGGCCGCTTACTGGCGCGACTCGGTCGCACCGGGCAGGCGGAGTCGGCTTGGTGGCGCGATGTGGTGCATCCGTTTCTGCTCGACGCAACACAGGCGGAGCAACTCGGCGAGAAGGGACGATATTGGATGACGCGCACGCTGCTCGAACTCGGCGGCCTCTTCGAGAGCCAGGATAAGGTAGAGCAGGCGAAGGAAGCGTGGTCGCTGGTTCTGCGCACGCGTCTGCCGGGTGAGACCCTCGCACGATCGCGCCTGGCGCGCTACGGCATCGGCGAAGCCAAATAGGACCGTGCGGCGAACGTCCTGTTGATCCCATGATTTCGATCCGACACAACGAATTGGCTCCGGTCTACGCGAACGCGGCGGAAAGCGAGGGGCTCTGAAGATCTTCCCACCATGACGATGCTTGAATTCAGTCTGTTCGCCAAAGGCGGCCCGATCATGTGGGTGCTGCTCCTGCTGGGGCTGCTGGCGTTGATGCTGTTCGCGGAACGCGCGCTTTACCTGCACCGCGGGCAAATCCGCTCCACTGCGTTCATCAGCGGCATCAAAAATATCCTCGGGAAGCGT
Source organism: Verrucomicrobiota bacterium (assembly GCA_023410155.1). GTDB lineage: Bacteria > Verrucomicrobiota > Verrucomicrobiia > Opitutales > Opitutaceae > Opitutus. Next base: position 14,144 of record JAEYQF010000029.1, read on the forward strand.
CGCATCGTGGAAGCGTTGACCGTGTGTGAAGAAACGCCAGGCCCAGTGGCCGCGATCGTGAAGGCGGCGCTTCTGCACGCGGATGATGACGCGGAGACCCTGCGCTATCATGTGCAGGAGGCCGGAGTAGTGGAGTTGCCCGCGCTCGAGCGCCGCCTCGGCGGCCTCGCCGCGATCGCGCAAGTGGCGCCGCTGGTAGGACTACTCGGCACCGTGCTCGGCATGGTGACCACGTTTGTGGAGTTCGAACGCGACTACATGACCGCGAGCGCGCTCTCGGCCGGGATGTGGCAGGCGCTGCTTGCGACTGCGGGCAGCCTGATGCTCGCGATCCCGGCCCACCTCGCCCATCATTTCCTGAGTGGTCGCGTGCGCGCGATCGTGCGGGACATGGAATGGGCGGGTAACGAGATCATGCGGTATTTGCTCACTGAATACAGGGAGCCTGCGCCTCCGGTGAGCAGCGGACCGGCCGCCGCTCCGGCCGCTGCACCCAGCGAGGACCGCTCGTGATCACGCGCCCACTCGAGCTTTCCACGCGGTTGTCGCCGCCTCCGCGGAGTATGGATGCGCTGTTCTTCGTGAACGTGGGCGCGTTGGTGCTCTTTTTCATGCTGTTTGGCTCCCGATTTGTGCTGGCGCCGGGTTTGGGCGTGGACTTCCAGATCCCCACGATGGCGGGGTCACGGGCGGGAGCGGCACCGGCAGAACATGTGATCAGCGTGCTGCCTTCAGGACAGGTTTTCGCGGATGGTCTGCTCAACATGCCGCAACTCGGGGAATGGTTGCGTCAGCAGGCGCGGCGATCGCATCACCCGACTCTGCTCGTGCGCGCGAGTGTGGGGGTGCCGGTGGAACGGATCACCGAAATCACGAGCCTGGCTCAGTCAGCTGGTTTTGTGCGGGTGGTTGTCGGGGCAGAGGACCGCTCCGTCGCGAATCCTGCAAAGTCGGCGAGATGAAAGGGGCGGAAAGAGGCTGGCGCAGTTGGTTGTTCGCGGCGGTTCTAGCTGCACCCATCCTCGTGGTGGTGGTGGCACTTTTTCGGGTGCCCGGCGTGGAGAGGACGGACTCTCACCGCATCGCGGCGAGACCTCCCCTGGTGCTTGCGCGAGCCACTGACGCGCTTTTGAACGAGGAGGCGATGTTTCGCGACCCCACGCCGCTTTTCCTGCCGACACGGTGGAATGCGACCGAAGAGGCGATGCCTCTGTCGGTGCGCCGCGACCCGGTGGGGGCATTTCAGCCGTTTGCGGCCAAGTTTGTATTCAAGGACGCGGGGTTGGCGTTGAACTTCCCTCAGTTGATCGACACCCCAAGTCGTGGGATCGATGCCCTAGCCGTCGAGAGACCAGCCCGCCCGATACTAGGTTTCGGGCAGCGCGACAGCGAGGTTCCCGCGCTTCAACCGAGGGGTGCGTTTGTCGAAGTGCTCCGGGCCGGCGATGGCCGGCGGTTGATCGCTCAGGCACTTCAAGATGTGCGGCCGCCCGCAGATTCGGGGTGGCAGCCGTTGGAATTCCTTGTCACCGTGGGAGTGCAAGGGGTGGTGCGCCCGGCTGTGTTGATAGAAAGCTCGACTGTGGCGGAAGTGGACCGTTATTTTGAGGAGTATCTCCTGAGAAGCCTCAGAGTCGGAGAACGTTTGAGGCCGGGAATGTATCGGATCTGTATCGGCCCGTAGATTTCCGACGAATCGGCAAGTTTGCTGTTGACGGGTATTTTCCCGGGGCGCACTTTCTTCGCTCTTTTTCGTTTTTTGATCCCTCCCTCGGTCTGCCCAGATAGCTCAGTTGGCAGAGCACGTCCTTGGTAAGGACGAGGTCGCCGGTTCAAATCCGGTTCTGGGCTCCAGGGTCAGACGTCGCGTGACTTCCGCGACGTTAAAATAGAGGTCAAATCGTCTTATCTAACTAAATCACGTCTCCTAACTCCCATGGCTAAAGGCACATTCGAACGCAAGAAACCGCACGTGAACGTCGGCACCATCGGCCACGTTGACCACGGCAAAACCACGCTGACCACGTCGATTCTCGCGTGCCAGGCGCGCAAGGGCCTCGCTGAGGTCAAGACCTACGCTGACATCGCGAAGGGCGGCACCGTTCGTGACGCCTCCAAGATCGTCACCATCTCGGTTGCCCACGTGGAGTATGAGACCGAGAAGCGCCACTATGCGCACGTTGATTGCCCCGGCCACGCCGACTTCGTGAAGAACATGATCACGGGTGCGGCGCAGATGGACGGAGCGATTCTGGTTGTTTCCGCGGCTGACGGCCCGATGCCCCAGACCCGCGAGCACATCCTCCTCGCCCGCCAGGTCGGCGTGCCGAAGATCGTGGTGTTCCTCAACAAGGTCGACCTGATCGACGACGCGGAACTCCTCGACCTCGTTGAGATGGAAATCCGTGAGCTCCTCAGCAAGTATCAGTTCCCGGGCGACACCGCCACGATCGTTCGTGGTTCGGCCACCGCCGCTCTCGAAGGCAAGCCTGAGGGCGAGGCCGCCATTGCGGCGCTCATGAACGCGATCGACACCGACATCCCGGAGCCGGTCCGCGAGCACGACAAACCCTTCCTGATGTCCGTTGAAGACGTCTTCTCGATCACCGGCCGCGGCACGGTCGCGACGGGTCGTATCGAGCGTGGCGTGATCAAGGTCAACGACACCGTCGAGATCGTCGGTCTGCGTGACACCGTCACGTCGGTTGTCACCGGCATCGAAATGTTCCGCAAGCTGCTCGATAGCGGCCAAGCGGGTGACAATGTCGGCATCCTCCTCCGCGGTATCGAAAAGGACGGCATCGAGCGCGGCCAGGTTCTTGCCGCTCCGAAGTCCATCACCCCGCACAAGAAGGCCAAGGCCGAGATCTACGTCCTCTCGAAGGACGAAGGTGGTCGTCACACGCCGTTCTTCAACGGTTACCGTCCCCAGTTCTACTTCCGCACGACGGACGTGACGGGCGTCGTCAATCTCCCCCAGGGCGTTGAGATGATCATGCCCGGTGACAACATTACCGTGGACATCGAGCTGATCTCCCCCATCGCGATGGAGAAGACGCAGAAGTTCGCCATCCGCGAAGGCGGCCGCCCCATCGGTGCGGGTCGTATCACGGAGATCACCGAGTAAGTCTCGTCAGCCATTCGAATTCCGACTCGCCGAGGCCTCCCTTTCGGGGCCTCGGCGGTGTCGTCTAGAAACAGTTTCCCACAGGCGTGTAGCTCAATTGGTAGAGTAGCGGTCTCCAAAACCGTTGGTTGGGGGTTCGATTCCCTCCGCGCCTGCCAAATCTCCAGTCTCCCATGAAAAACCCGTTCCGCTCCGTGCGCATCTTCGCGATCGAAACCGTGGACGAGCTCAAGAAGGCCTCCTGGCCGACGATGCCCGAGCTCCGCGATTCCACCGTCGTCGTGGTCGTTGCCGCGGTCATCCTCGGTGTTTTCACCAGCATCAGCGATTTCTCCCTCTACCAATTCGTGGATCTCTTCACGAAGATGGTCAGCTAACGACCGCCTCATGTCCGCCCAAACGACCGCGCCCGCCGGCGCCCAGTGGTTCGCCCTTCACACGCTCTCCGGTCAGGAGAACAAGGTGAAGAACTACATCGAGAAATTCAAAAAGGCTGAGGAGCTCGACGACTATATCTTCGAGGTGCTGCTGCCCACTGAAGTCGTTTCGGAGGTTAAGAACGGCAAGAAGTCCACGAAGGTCCGCAAGCTGTATCCCGGCTACGTTTTCATTCAGATGCGCCTCTATGGCGACGACGGCAAGGTGATCAACCGCCCCTGGTATTTCGTGAAGGAAGTTGCGGGTGTGATCGGCTTCGTCGGCGGCGACCGTCCCGCGGCGCTGAAGCAGTCCGACGTCGATGAGATCTTCGCGCGCATCGAAGCTGCCAACGGCAAGGAAGTGCCCAAGGTTCAGTATTCGGTTGGCGAGGAAGTGAAGATCACCGACGGCGCGTTCGCGTCGCTCACGGGCCGGATCGACGAGATCGATCCCGAGCGCGGCAAACTGAAAATCTCGGTCTCGATCTTCGGCCGGTTCACCCCGGTCGAACTCGAATACTGGCAAGTGCAGCGCAACACCGAGTAACCCATTTCCGAATTTCGATTTTGGATTTTCGATTTCAGCCCGCCTCTGGCCGGTCGGAATCCCCGAATCGAAAGCAGTAGAATCGAAAATCCAAACTCCTCCGTATGGCCAAGAAAATCCAAGGCTACATCCGCCTCCAACTGCCCGCCGGCGCCGCGAATCCCGCGCCCCCGGTCGGTCCCGCGCTCGGTGCGCAGGGCGTCAATATCATGGCGTTCTGCAAAGATTTCAACGCCCGCACCAAGGATCAAAACGGCATGATCCTGCCGGTGGTGATCACCGTCTACACCGACAAGAGCTTCACTTTCATCCTCAAGTCCCCGCCGGCTTCGGTGCTCCTGAAGAAGGCTGCGAACATCGCTTCCGGCTCCGCCAAGCCCAACCAGGACAAGGTCGGCAAAGTTACGCGCAAGCAGCTCGCCGAGATCTGGAAAATCAAGAAGGCCGACATGAATGCCAAGGACGAGGAAGCCGGCATCAAGATCATCGCCGGCACGGCCCGTAACATGGGCATTGAGGTGGTCGACTAATTTTGTTCAGCAACGCTCATCGCGGGAGTCCTCACCGGACGTTCGCACCGCAAGGAGAAATAAATGCCCAAAACGCACAGCAAACGCTACAACAGCGCCGTCAAGGTCGCTGATCTCACCAAGGATTATCCGCTGGCTGAAGCCGTCGAGATCCTTGCGAAATTCCCCAAGGCCAAGTTCGACGAGACCGTCGAGCTCTCGTTCCGCCTGGGCGTCGACGCCACCTCTGGCGAACAAAACGTCCGCGGCACGACCCCGTTGCCCAACGGCTCTGGCAAAAAGGTCCGCGTGCTCGTCTTCACCGACGATGCCCAGAAGGCGCTCGCCGCCGGTGCGGATTTCGCCGGCCTCGACGACATGATGGCCAAGGTGAATGAAGGCTGGCTCGACTTCGACGTCGCCATCGCGACCACCGAAGCCATGAAAAAGGTGCGCACGCTCGCTCGTGTGCTGGGCCCCAAAGGCCTCATGCCGAACCCGAAATCGGGCACCGTCACCGACGATGTCACCGCGGGTATCAAGGCGGTGAAGGCTGGCCGCGTGGAGTTCAAGATGGACAAGACGGCCAACATCGGCGTCGGAATCGGCAAGCGTTCGTTCAGCTCTGCGCAGATCCTCGAGAATGCCCAATCGGTCGTTGACGCGATCGGAAAGGCGAAGCCCACCACCTTCAAGGGTGGCCAGTTCATCAAGAGCATCACCATCTCGTCGAGCATGAGCCCGGCGGTGAAGGTCTCCTCGACCGAATTCAGCAAATACTAAGGAGCCCCGACCATGAGAGCAGAAAAACAATACCTGATCGACGAAGTCAGCGGGCACCTGAAGAAGTCCGACTACGTCATCCTTGCGAACTTCACCAAGCTGACCGTCGGCGAGACGGCCGATCTCCGCAACCAGCTCGCGGCCCACAACGCTGAGTTCCATGTTGTGAAGAACAGCTCGCTGCGCGTCGCGGCCAAGGCCCTCGGCCTGCCCGAATTCGATAGCGCACTGATCGGCCAGACCGCGATCGTCGTGGGCGGTAACAACTCCGCCGGCGTCGCCAAGGTCCTGAAGAAGTTCTTCACCGATAAGCAGAAGGTGGAGATCAAGGTCGGCGTGATGGAGAAGAAAATCGTCACGGCGGCCGAACTGTCGCAAATCGCTGACTTGCCGCCGTTCGAGGCCCTCCGTGCGCAGTTCCTCGGCCTCCTCACCAGCAACGCCGCGGCTTTCGTCCGCGTGCTCGACGCCAAGGTCAAGAAGGAGGAGCCTGCTGCTCCTGCCGCGTAACTCCAACAAAACCCATCAATCAATTTCGGCGCCCGGTCTTCGGACCATACGCGCCGGGAAGCAAAATCCAACGAGGCAGGCTAGGGGATACGTCTCTTAAACGCGCAGCACTCCCGCTGCCGCTAGTCGCCCAAGGAAAGTCAACATGAGCAACATCACCAAAGACCAAGTCATCGAGTGGCTGTCCGCGCAGTCCGTTCTGGACCTCGCCGCCCTCGTCAAGGACCTCGAAGGCAAGTGGGGCGTCTCCGCCGCTGCTGCTGTCGCCGCCGCTCCCGCGGGTGGCGCTGCTGCCGCCGCTCCCGCCGCTGAGGCCCAGACCGAGTTCACCGTCGTCCTCAAGGACGCCGGCGCGAACAAGATCGGCGTCATCAAGGAAGTCCGTGCCATCACGGGCCTCGGCCTCAAGGAGGCCAAGGACCTCGTCGAAGGCGCTCCGAAGCCGGTCAAGGAGAACGTCGCCAAGGCCGAAGCCGAAGACCTCAAGAAGAAGCTCGAGGCGGCCGGTGCCAAGGTCGAGCTGAAGTAAGACCGCTTGGCGATTTTACTCGCACAACTTCCGATTCCTTCGGGACAGGCCGTGCCGGTGCGCGGCCTGTCCTTTGCCTTTTCCTCTTCCGTTCTTTCGTTCGATATGCGCCCCGTCAGCTGACGGCGGCGCTTTGTCTCTTTCTGCCCACCTCCTCCAGGGAACTCTCATGGCCGACCGCACCCATTCCGACCGCATCAATTTCGGCAAGCTCCGCGAAGTGATTCAGCCGCCGAACTTGATCGAGATCCAGATCACGTCCTACCTCGACTTCCTCCAAAAGGGCATCCCCGAGAAGCAGCGCAAGCCGCAGGGACTTGAGGCGGTCTTCCGCGAGGTCTTTCCGATCCTCTCCTACGACGAGCGCCTCACGCTCGAATACGTCTCCTATACGCTCGGTGATCCGAAGAACACGGAGATCGAATGTCTGCGCGAAGGCATCACCTATTCGGTGCCGCTCTACGTGAAGCTTCGCCTTCGCGAGGAAGACTTCATCAAGGACGAGGAAATCTACATGGGCGAAATCCCGATGGTGACCGAGCGCGGCTCGTTCATCATCAACGGCGCCGAGCGTGTAGTGGTTTCTCAACTACACCGTTCGCCGGGCATCGCGTTCGAAGTCACTCCGCACCCGAACGGGAAACCGCTCCACTCTTTCCGCATCATCCCCGATCGCGGCACCTGGCTTGAGGTCCAGTTCGATAATAACGACCTGCTCTACGTTTATCTCGACCGCCGCCGCCGCCGCCGGAAGTTCCTGATCACGACCCTGCTTCGCGCGATCGGCTACTCGAGCGACATCGATCTGCTGAATCTCTTCTACGAGATCAAGGACCTCAAGGTTTCCAAGGCGCTCGACATGGAGAATGTCTCCACGCTCGTGCTCGTTGAAGACGCCATCGATGCCCAGAAGGGCGTCGTGCTCGCGCGTGCCTTCGAGCCGCTCACCAAGGCGATCGTCCGCACGTTCGAGAAGCACGACATTACCTCGATCCGCGTGATCGACACCGCGATCGACGAAGGCGCGATCATCCGCGCCTTGAAGAAAGATCCGACGCGCAACGAAGAGGAAGCGCTCAAGGAAATCTACAAGCGCCTCCGCCCGGGCGAGCCGCCGACCACCGCCAACGCGAAGGCGCTGCTCAAGCGTTTGTTCTTCGATCCGAAGCGCTATGACCTCGGCCGCGTCGGTCGCTACAAGGTCAACCAGAAGCTCGGCCTGAAGGTCGACCTCGAACAGCGCATTCTCGAGTCCGGCGACGTCGTCGCCGCGACGAAGTATCTCGTTCGTCTCAAGAAGGGCGAAGGCGTCGTCGACGATATCGATCACCTCGGTTCCCGCCGCGTCCGCACTGTCGGCGAACTTCTCGCCAATCAGTGCCGCGTGGGCCTGAGCCGCACTGAGCGTCTCGTGCGCGAGCGCATGACGATGTATGATCAAAGCGTCGACTCGATCACGCCGCAGAAGCTGATCAACCCGAAGGCGCTGACGACCGTCATTCGCGACTTCTTCGCCCGCTCGCAGCTGTCGCAGTTCATGGACCAGATCAACCCGCTGGCCGAGGTGACGCACAAGCGCCGCCTCTCCGCCCTCGGGCCGGGTGGTCTCAACCGCGAACGCGCAGGGTTCGAAGTCCGCGACGTCCATCCGTCGCATTACGGTCGTATCTGCCCGATTGAGACGCCGGAAGGTCCGAACATCGGTCTGATCAACTCGCTCTCGACCTACGCCCGCGTCAACGAGTTCGGCTTCATCGAGACGCCCTACCGTTTGGTGAAGGACGGTCGTGTGACCGACAAGATCGACTACCTCACGGCCGACCAGGAAGAGGGCAAGGTTATCGCCCAGGCCAACGCCGAGATCGACGACAAGGGCAACTTCGTCGGCAAGGTCACGGTCCGGCAGGACGGAGAGTTTCTCGAAGTCTCCGCCAACGAGGTCCACTACATGGACGTCTCGCCGAAGCAGGTGATCTCGATTGCCGCCGGCATGATCCCGTTCCTCGAGCACGACGACGCCAACCGCGCGCTGATGGGCTCGAACATG
>JAEYQF010000067.1 GCA_023410155.1 Verrucomicrobiota bacterium
CTGCACCTCGGGTCCGGGGATCGTTCGGCCCTGATGTATTCGCCGGGGGTGATCGGGTCGGTGCGGGACATCTTCGGCATGCTGCTGAGCGGGGGCGCCGTGTGTCCGTTCCCCTTTCGGCAGCTGGGATTTCGCGCGCTCGGCGACTGGCTGGTCGCGCAACGAGTCACCCAGTTTCATGCCGTGCCGGTCCTCTATCGCGAACTCATGCGGGCGTTGAAACCAGACGAAAGGTTGTCCGCCGTGCGCACGGTGTTTCTGGCGGGCGACAAGGTCGAGCGCAGCGACGTCGCGCTGTTTGCCCGGCATTTCTCTCCCACGGCGAGTTTCTACACCGGATTGGGAGCCTCGGAGGCCAACTCGATCTACACGCACCGGTTCGTGGATCGAGGGGAGGCAGACGGCGGTGGCCCGCTACCCACGGGGTGGTCCTTGCCGGACAAAACCGCGCTCGTGCTTGATGGCGAGCATCGCGAGCTGCCGCCCGGTGTTCGCGGCGAGATCGCGGTGCGCAGTCGGTATTTGGCAAATGGATACTGGCGGCGTCCGGAGCTGTCGGCGAAGGTGTTTCTCGGGCCGGCCGATTGCCGCGACGAGCGAATCTATCTGACCGGCGATCACGGATTCTTCGACGAACTCGGCCGACTGGTCCACCTTGGGCGGGGCGACCGGCAGGTGAAGATCAACGGTGAACGGATCGAACTCGGCGAGATCGAGTCAGCGCTGCGAGAGGAAGCCGGGGTGCGTGCGGCGCGAGTGCGCGTGATCGACGACCTCGGTGCGCGCCCCCGGTTGATCGCTTACGTCGAGGCGAGGGCGTCGGATTTCGACGAGGTGGGAACGCGCGCGAGCCTGGCCCGGCGACTCTCGCCCACCGCCCGTCCGGCGGTGATTCACCGCCTCGATGCTTTTCCTCTCAACGCTAATGGGAAACTGGACGAAGCTGCATTGCCGCAGGTTTCCGAGGCGGACGTGCCCGTGGAGTCGCCCGCAGCAACGGAGGAGCAGGGCGATGGAGCTGCGATCGCGGCGGCGCTCTGGCGGGAATTATTCCCGGACGAGGCGATTCGGTGGGACGCCACGCTCGAGCAATCGGGTGGTGATTCGCTGCACGCGGTGCGGCTTGCCTGCCTTCTGAAGGAGCGCGCCGGGGTCGATTGGCCGGTCTCGCTTGCTCCGCGCGAGGTCACGCCGCGGCGACTCGCGCGGTTGATTGATTCGCGGGGCGAACAGCTCGTCGATCCTGCGCTGGCGCAGATTGCCGGCGTGCTAGCGCTCTGGCGCCTCTCCGAGCTGGGTGAGACCGTTAGCGCGGCCGTGCCCGTCGTGCGCGTGGGCCAGGATCGCGGTGCCACTCCGATCATTTGGGTGGGCCAAAAAGGACGCGGGCTCGAGATCGGTCGGGCGCTCGCCGCGGACCGACTGGTTTACCTCGTGCCCGCGCTCGTGCCGATGGGAAGGAGCGAAGCGCGGGAGATGGCGAACTCGTATCGGCTGCTGTCCAGGCGCCTTGCCCCGCATTTGGCGCCTGCGGTGGATCTCGGCGGCTGCTGCAACAGCGGCTGGCTGGCGATGATTCTCGGCCGTGAATTGCAGCAGCTTGGAATAGGAGTCGAAAACGTGTTTGTGCTCGATGCTTTCGGGTCGCGTCTGGCCCACGAGTGCTTCTTCCAACTCAGTCGCGTGCAGATCCATGCCGCGCGAGGCTTCGGAGCGTTTGCGTGGCGGCTCTGGTTCCTCGCGCGAATGCGTCTGAGGAAGTTTGCGCCGGCGAAAACATTCGGAGAAGCGACCCGCTCGGCGACCCCGCCAACGAGCGCACGCATCACGGGAGCCTTGCTCCCCGAGGTGACGGCGGAAGGAGTGCCGCTCCGCGTGGGACTGTCCGCAGGCACAAGCTGGCTGAGTGTGATCTTCCCGCGGCTCGGCTGGCGTCATCTCCAGCGAGGCGATCGCAGACCGAAGGTTTTCCCAGGCGAACACTGGACGCTATGGGAGCCGGAGGGTTGCCGCCGCATCGTGGAGTGGGTTGCCACGGTTTCCCCGGGCAAGCCGCCGGAGCAAACCAATCTTCGTCGATGACCAAGCGACATCAGATCGAAAATGTCCTGGCGGGCCGCGCGACTACACGCGTGCCGCGGGCTCTGTGGCGACACTACCCCCACGAGGAATATGATGGGGAGGCGTTCGTCCGCGCTACGCTGGAGTTTCACGCCCGGCACGACTTCGATGTGGTGAAGATCGGTCCGCGGTCGTCGTTCGGCATTCGCGACTACGGAGTGCGGGATGAATTCGCCGGCGATTACCTCGGCCGCCCGCGCTACCTCAACCAGATCGTGCAGACGCCGGACGACTGGCGAAAGCTTCTTCCGCTCGACCCCGCAAAAGGCTGGCTCGCGCATACGGCGGGATGCGTGCGGGAAATCTGCACCCGCGCCGATCCCGGCACTCCGCGCATCCTGACGATCTTCAGTCCGGCGACGCAGGCGAAGAACCTCGCCGGCGCGACCCGCTTGGCGGAGCACTGGCGTTTGCATCCCGCGGAACTTCGTGCGGGTTTGCAGACGTTAACGGAATCTACTCTCGCGTTTCTGCACTCGCTGCGCGGCACGGCGATCGACGGGGTGTTTTTCGCCATCCAGGAATGCGGACTGGGCGAGCTGAAGCCCGATTATCTGGCGATGTGCGGCGATCTCGACCGCGCGATCCTCACGGCGAACGACTACTGGCTCAATGTGCTGCACCTCCACGGCAAGGTCATCGGGTTCGACGGCTATGCGCGTTACCCGGTGAGTGTGTTGCATTGGGACGAAACAGAAGCGGGGCTGACCTTGGCTGAGGGGCGCTCGCGTTTCGCAGGTATCGTCAGTGGCGGCGTCGACTGGCCGGCGGATGGCTGGGCCAGCCCTGATGCCGTGAAGAGCGCAGCGCGGTCGGTGCCGAATCGCAATGGCGCCGAGCGCTTGCTGGTAAGCGCAGGCTGTGTGATCCCCTGGCAAACGCCTGCCGAGCACATCGACGCATTCTGCGCGTTCGATCGATAGCTCCGCGCTCAACTCCGTCGCAGCACCAACAAGAACTCGCGATTGCCGTCAGCGCCGGTGATAGGCGAATCGGTCGTGCCGATGAGTGGGGCGCCGGGAAGGGCGGCGAGCGCGAAGTCACGGCCGCGCGCGCGCGTCGCCTCCTGCACGGCGGCATCGCGGATCACGCCGCGACCTTTGTCGACCTCGGCTTTGCCGGCTTCGAACTGCGGTTTCACGAGCGCCACGAGCACGCCACCGCTGCGCAGCAGGGGCCACACCGCGGGCAGCACCGATTTCAACGAGATGAACGACAAGTCCATGACGATCGCGTCGAATTCGCTGCGCGGAAGGGCGGCGGCGGTGAGGTGGCGCGCGTTGATCTTTTCGAGATTTGTCACGCGCGAGTCAGCGCGGAGTTTGGCGTGAAGCTGGGCGCGACCGACGTCGACGCAGACGACATCGGCGGCTCCCGCCTGCAGCGCGCAATCAGTGAAACCGCCCGTCGAAGCGCCAACGTCGAGCACGTGGGCGCCGCGAAGATCGAGCGCGAACGCTTCCAGGGCGGCGGCGAGTTTCTCCCCGCCACGGGACACGAAGCGCGGTGGTTGCTCGACGGTGAGCTCGATGTCCTCGGGAAAGTCTTTGCCCGGTTTGTCGAGTCGCTCGGTGCCGCGGAGAACCCGACCGCTCATGATCAGGGCCTTGGCTTGGGCGCGCGATTCGGCGAGGCCGCGCAACACGAGGAGTTCATCGAGCCGGATCTTCTTCATGCTCTCTGCCTGGTTTTGCGGGGCGCTTTTTGTCGGCCCGGGGACCAGCACGTGGTGCGGCCGCCGATCTCTTCGCGAATCAGCAGGGCGCCTGTCTTCGGGCAGCGGCCGCCATCCTCCCACCGATGGTGAAACAGCCACGTATCCGGGATGTGGATATTCAGGTCGGGTGGTAGTTTGCCGCCGGCTCCGGCGATCTTTTCGAGGGCGGATCGGGCCACCTGCCGGCATTCTCGCCAGAGGGTCTTCGTCTCCGCAGGACTGAGCGAGCCGGCTTCGCGCCGCGGGTGAATGCCGGCGCGCCAGAGGATCTCGTCGGCCATCCAGTTGCCGATGCCGGGGAAACGCTCCTGCATGAGCAGCACGGCTTTGATCGGGGCGCGGCGGCGGCGGGCGAGAAACGCGGCGACCGTTTTCTCGGTGAACTCCGGTCCGAGAATCGCAGGGGCGATGTCGCTCCACCAATCCGGTGCGTCTTTTCCTTCGTGGAACTGCACCCGCCCGAACATGCGGTGATCGCCGAAAACGAGCGCATGCTTCTTCGTGAAAATGGCGAGGTGGTCGTGTTTGGCCGGTGAGTGCGAAGGCGATCCGACGGTGAGCTCGCCTGTCATGCCCAAATGGATACCGAGCCACAGGTCGCCGCTGAAACGAAACAACATCTGTTTCGCGGCGGCTTCGGAGTTCATCAGGCGTTTGCCGGGCAACGTGCGTGCGAGCGCATCGGCGTCGGTGCCCCGGAAAACCTTGGCCTTGGCGTGGACGGCGACCGACAGCACGCGTTGTCCCTGGGCGGCTTCGTCCCACCGCCGGCGGAAGAATTCGACTTCAGCGAGTTCAGGCACGGTCTAGCCGAGATGCCACTCGTAGGGATGGAGGGAGAGCATTTTCGGCGCGCGGTCGGTCACCTGCACCACGTCTTCGATCCGGCAGCCGCCGATTCCGGGATAGTAGAGTCCCGGTTCCACCGTGACGACCGTGCCTTTCTTGAGCGGCATCGAGGTGGCTCCGCCCAGGCGGGGTGCTTCGTGCACCGCGAGGCCGAGCCCGTGTCCCGTGCCGTGGAAAAATCCCACCGAGCCGTTCTTCGTGCGTTTGGTTTCGAACCCGGCCCGGTCGAACACCTCGACCACGCGGCGATGCACGTCGCGTCCGTCCACACCGGCGCGGATCGTCTTGAAGGCGGCAAGCTGTGCCTCGCGGACCGTGGCGACGAGTCGCTGCTGCGCCTCGCTGGTGCGCCCGCGCAAGTAGGTGCGAGTCATGTCTCCAAAGTAGCCGGTCTTCGCCACGCGCGGGAAGATGTCGATGATGATCAACTCGTGCGGACGCAGCGGACCCGAGCCGCGGTCGTGGGGATCGCACGCCTGATTGCCGCCGGCGACGATCGTCGTCCCGTTGGGCTGGCCGCCCTCGGCCATCACCGCGGATTCGATGGCAAAGCGCAGCGCTTCAGAGGTGAGCGGCCGCCCGCCATGGCGGAGTTCGCGCCCGCGGATCGTGGATTCGCGGAGGATCATTTCGGCCGCGGCGAAGCCGACGGAACAGAGCCGGTTGCCCTCGCGGATCGCGGCGGCCTCGCGCGTATCTTTGACCTCGCGTTCCGGAAACAGGGGTCCGGAGGCGAGCTCAAGCCGAAGTCCGAGTTTTTGCAGCCGCAGGAACAGTCCGGCCGGGAAATCGTCCGACACGCGAAACGCTTTCACGCGATAGTGCCGCGCCAGTTCGGCGATCACTTCCGCCGGGCTGATGGTGGCGCGCGGCCAGCGTCGCGCCGCACGGTGGCGCCACTCTTCGAGCGGCTCGACGACGTCGAACGTCCCCGCTTTCCGGATACGGCCAAACTCGAGCGCGCTCTGAGCGGTGACGCGTTTGCCAGACGGGGTCGCGAATGCGATGAACGGGTCGTGCACGTCGACGCGGCTGAAGTAGAGCTGGTCGGCGCTCGTGTGTGTGTCGGCGTAGAGCAGGGGAGGGAGCGGCTTCGTGGGCACGATGGGGGAACGCATCAGGGTTGGGCCGGGACGGCGCGTGGTTTGAGGCGGATCTCGAAGAGCTTGGGCCAGTTTTTCCCGGTCACGAAAAGTCGGTCTCCGGCGGCGTCGTAGGCAATGCCATTCATCACGTCGGTGTCGGGCCGCCGATCGGCCGGTGAGAGCAGTCCGCGCAGATCGATCACGCCCAGCAATCGTCCGCTGGCGGGATCGATGCGCACGACGTAGGGCGTCTGCCAGACATTGGCGAAGATTTCGCCGCGGATGAATTCGAGTTCGTTCAAATGCCTGAGCGGCTGGCCGGCGTGGTCGCGCACGCTCACGGTGCGGAGCACCGCGAATGTCTCCGGATCGAGGAAACGCAGTTCGTGCGAGCCGTCGCTGAGGATGAGCGCGTCGCCATCTGTGGTGAGACCCCAGCCCTCGCCCTCGTAGGTGAACTCGCGCTCCTTCGCCAGCGTGCGGAGATCGTAAACGAACCCTCTCCCGTTTTGCCACGTGAGCTGAAAAACCTTTTCTCCGAGCACCGCGATCCCCTCGCCGAAGAACTCCACCGGCAGGGATACCGATTCGCGCACCCGCCCGGTTTCGAGATCGACCTTGCGAAGGGTCGAGCGGCCGTGGAGGCCAGTGCTCTCGAGCAAGATGCCCTTGTGGTAAACGAGTCCCTGGGTAAACGCCGACCGGTCGTGAGGCCGCGTGTGAACGCTCTCGTAATCGTAGATCGCGACCGGCGGCGCCCCGGGGGGGGGGGGGGCCGGGGGCGGG
>JAEYQF010000126.1 GCA_023410155.1 Verrucomicrobiota bacterium
AGTGCGAGCAGCTCCGGCTTGTTGCGGCTCATCTTCAGCATGTTCACACCAAGCAGGCTCTGGCTCTTCATCATCAGGAAGATCGGCAACAGGATACCCATTCGCCATACGAACTTCAACGTGCCAAAAGACCCCAACGAGCCGCGCTCCGATCCTCCGAAAAGAACAAGTCTTCCACCGCTGGCCAGCATCGACATGTCCTGTTTGAACGTGCTTCCGCCGACCGCGTTGAAGCTCACATCGATCGGCCTTGAACTGGTCAACTTCCGCAAACGATCAAGATGATCTCCTGCTTTGCGATCGAGCACATGTTGGGCGCCCATCGATCGCAGAAGATCGAGCTTTTTGCTACCCGACGCGATCGCGATCACCTCACAACCACGGTTCAATGCGATCTGCACCAGTAGATGGCCCACGCCACCTGCGGCACTGTGTACCAGCACTCGTTCCAATGGATGCAGCGGACAAAGGACCATGGAAGCATACCAGGCAGTGCAACCTTGCGTGGCCAGCGCGGCAGCTTCGCCCAATGTGGTGGTTTCAGGCACGATGGCTGTTGAACGATGATCGGTAACGATCTTCTGGGCATAGCCGCCGAATTCCGTAAAAGCGACCACGCGCCGGCCGATGAGATCCTCCGGCACACCGGCACCCGCAGCTTCCACCCGGCCGACCACTTCATAACCCAGGATGCTGGGCACGGGCGGCGCTTCGCGATACAGGCCCCGCACGGCCATCACGTCGGCATAATTCAGTCCGAAGCCTTCGGCATCGATCAACACCTGTCCATCGCCAGGCTTTGGATCGGGATATTCCTGTAGGCGGAAGACCTTTTCAGGATCGCCGTGTTTCGTGAGTGTCCATGCGAGCATGATAGTATCGATCAATGTTCCATTCCAGCGACAACGATCACGAACTCACCCCGAGGTTCTTTCTTCATGAAGTGTGCGATCAACTCGGGAAAAGTTCCGCGTACCGTCTCTTCATGAAGCTTGCTGATCTCCCGCGAAACACTGAGCCTTCGATCCGCGCCGAAATGTTCCTGCAGATCCTGCAGGCTGCGCAACAGCCGGTGCGGACTTTCATAAAGTACGATCGTTCTTCCCTCTGCTGCCAATTCTTTCAAGCGTGTCCGTCTTCCTTTTTTCGGTGGAAGGAATCCTTCGAAGACGAACCGATCACATGGCAGGCCGCTGACCACGAGTGCTGGAACGAATGCTGTGGCACCGGGTAGACATTCCACTTCGATACCCGCGCGCAACGCTTCCCGCACCAGCAAGAATCCGGGATCGCTGATGCCCGGGGTTCCCGCATCACTTACCAACGCGAAGCGTTCTCCTTGCGCCAGCCTTTGCACAAGTTGTACCACCAGGCGGTGCTCGTTGTGCGTATGAAAACTGATAAGCGGCCTTTCGATCGAAAGATGTTGCAGTAATCTACCCGTGACACGCGTATCCTCAGCGATCACCGCATCCACCGCTGCGAGCACTTTCGCAGCACGGATGGTAATGTCATCAAGGTTGCCGATGGGTGTGGGCACCAATACCAATGAAGCCTTGAACGATCGATGTTCGTTCATCGATAGTTGCCGATGAAGTCGCGCAGCAGCATGAACAGCTCGGGGAACTTCGTGAGTGGAAGCGTTTCCGCCTTGTCATGCACATCGTGATAAGCCGAGATGCCGCCGAGGGTATAGATGAAGATCCCAGGGATACCGCGTTTCACGAACGGACAATGATCGCTGTTGCATGCCGGGCCGCGCGCTTTAACCTCCTTCAGATAATTATTCGCACCGTTCAATGCCACCAACCGATCAAAGGCAGCTTTCTGCTCCGTGGCGTTGACCACCGTGATGCCATCATCGCCGGTACCCAGTATGTCAAGGTTTATCAGCATGCGCACATCCCCGAAGTCGATCGGCCTGTCCACGGCACACCATTCCGATCCGGCGAGGCCTGCTTCTTCACCGGCAAAAGCGACAAAGACCAGATCGTGCTTCGGCGTCTTCTTCTTGAAATGCTCGGCCAGGCTCAGCAACATGGCCACACCGCTGGCATTATCGTTAGCGCCAGGGAAATAGGTCTCGCTGCCCATTCTCCCGAGATGATCGTAATGTGCAGTGATCATGATGATGCCCTTTCCTCCGCCCTTGATCCTGCCCATGACATTGCGGGCCTGATGCGCACTCTTCAACTTGTTCTTCACGTTGAGCTCGAGAACGGCACTGCTATCGGTGAGCAGATCGCTGATCACTTCGATCAATGGGAAAGGCAATGCTTCACGCCCCACGGACCACGTCAACTTTCCATCGCTCTTCTTGAGCACAGGACCATAATGCATCAGGTCACGCTCCAGTTCTGCGAAGAGTTGAAGTGAGTCGGCATTGTTGGTCGCAGGCCATTGAACATGGATCGCATTTCCTGTGGCAACACCCATCGCCATCGCGCGCTTTACGGGCGAAAGCAGATCTGCAGCGGCCAGATGCACGATGTTGAAACGACCGTTCGCCGATCCGGAGACCGCATCCACCAAATGATCCCTCCCCGGTTCCAACTGTTGCCCGTCGATCGCAACACGCATGCTGTCCGGGAATGTGTTCACATTGAATTTGAAGGGTTGGAAGAAATCCTTCTTCACCGGTTGAAGCCCGATCCGTTGGAATTCCGCAGCGAGATATTCCGCCGCAATGGAATCACCGCCGTTCACATACCCACGTCCATGGAATTCAGGGCTCGCGAGCTTCTCCACATATTTCCTGGCCTGTGCAAGGA
>JAEYQF010000137.1 GCA_023410155.1 Verrucomicrobiota bacterium
AGACCGAGAAGATCCTCGGCTACTCCGCCACCAAGTATGTCGCCACGTCCAAGGAGGGCGTCACCGACATGTGGCTGACGCAAGAACTCGGTTCGTTCATGGGCTTCAACACCAGCGCCAATGCCAACCCGATGGGCGGCCGCCCGAAGCCCCCCGCCGCTTGGGAAAAGGCTCTCATGGGCAAAGATTTCTTCCCCCTGCGCATCGTCAGCCGCAGCAAGCGCGACAAGGAAGAGTTCCGCATGGAGGCGGTCGCGATCGACAAGCAATCGCTTCCCGATTCCGCGTTCGCCCCGCCCGCGGGATTCCAGAAATTCGATATGGGAGCGATGATGCAGGGCTTCGGCGGCTGATCCGCCGGTCATCGCTTCTCCACTCACTTCGTGTCCACTCGCTTCACCCGCATCTTTTCCGACCTGCACTTCGGCGATCGCTCGAGTGCGCTGCGCGAGCTCGCGACTCTGCAACCGCTGCTCGACGGACCGGAGCGGGTGATTTTCAACGGCGACACCCTCGACACCCGCCCGAGCGCCACCCCCGAGCGCGTGGCTGAGTTGCGCGCGACAGTGCTGGACTTTGTGCAACGCCACGCGCCGCCCGCGACCTTGATCACGGGCAATCACGATCCCGACATCTCGGACGTGCACGCGCTGGAGCTCGCCGACGGCGATGTGTTCATCTCGCACGGCGACGTGATTTTCGACGACCTCGTCCCGTGGAGCCGCGATGCCGCGCAACTGCGTCGCCTCTTCGTCGAAGCGCTGGCGAGTGCTCCCGAGAGCGAACGTCACACGTTCGAGACCCGACTGCACGCGATGCGCCGCGCCGCGATCCAAGTTCCGCAACGCCACCACTCCGAACGTCACCCGTTGAAATACGCACTCGGCTTGTTGCATGAAGTAGGCTGGCCACCGACTCGGGTGCTACGCGTGCTGAAAGCCTGGCGCGACACCCCGCGGCTCGCCGCCGCCCTGCTTGCGCAGCATCGACCCGACGCGCGCGTTTTTGTGATGGGCCACACGCACCGCGCTGGCATGAAGGAAATCGCCCCCGGGAAATGGCTGATCAACACGGGTGCTTTCTGCCCGCCCACGGCGGCGTTCGTGGTGGATGT
Source organism: Verrucomicrobiota bacterium (assembly GCA_023410155.1). Lineage (GTDB taxonomy): Bacteria > Verrucomicrobiota > Verrucomicrobiia > Opitutales > Opitutaceae > Opitutus. Next base: position 1,115 of record JAEYQF010000137.1, read on the forward strand.
GAGCACGGAGTCGCTCATCGTTCGCGAAGTGGAGCGACGGCGCGGCGCGTTTCGCATCGGTTCGGCGCGAGCGGAGTTTTCGCTGGCGGCCGAACCCACGGCCGAGACACTCGCCGCATGAGCATCACTTTCGGCTGGTGGAATCGCGACCCTGAGCAAGGCAAGTATCAGGTTTCCGTGTCCGTCCACGGCGGCAACATCGAGTGGACGCGCAAGCACGGCCACCATCAACGCTGGGAACCGCACACGCCGAACGACGACGATCGCGAACGCCTGATCGACGAAGCGAGCCGCCGGATCCCGCGCCGGCTGATCACGCAGAAGCAGTTTGAGGAAATCAAACGCCTCGCCGCCAACGAAGGTCCGGGCGCCCTTTCCGGCATCCGCAACCGCCCGCCTGGCCCAGAGTGAGATCGCAGGCGAGCAGCATCGGTTGCGACGCAGGGCGGCGTGTCCCGACCTACGATCGCCCCGGTCCGCAGAGTGGCGCGACCCGGTCCGCACAAACGCCTGAGTCGGCCCCGAATCGTTTCAGCTTCGCGCCCTTGGCGACCTCCGCGGAAGGCTCTATTGATTGCTCGCAAAGAGCGCGGAGCGGACGAAGGAGTTTGGCCTCACGCCAAGTCCGCAAAGGGCGCCACGCCCAGTGTCCACCGAGTCATGACCGGATCCGCTCCTTGGCGTGACCTGCCGAATTCTGGCGCGACTCGAGTAAGTGATCCGTATCACGAACCTTCGCCGCAGGTGGCTTCACGCTCCTGGACGAGGCGCCAGATGAGTTTGAAGGCCGGACAATACTCTTCGGCGCGCTCGGCGACGAGGCGCGACACCTCCGCCGGCGATAGCCACTCGCCGCGATCGATTTCTTCAGGCTGGAGCACGAACGGTCCGTCTCCATTGAGGCGATACACCCACACGAACTCCTGGCCGGTCTCCTCGCAGGCTTGGATTCGGAACCAGCGGGCTGGCGCGACCGGGACCTTCCAGCCGAGTTCTTCGCCGAGTTCGCGGACGACGGCTTCGTCGTAGTCCTCCCCCGCGTCGACATGGCCGGAGCACGAGCTGTCCCACAGGCCAGGCGACTTGTCCTTCAGCATCGAGCGTTTCTGCAGGAAGACCTCGCCACGCTGGTTGTAGATCAGCACGTGCACGGCGCGGTGCAGCCAGCCCTGCGCATGCACCTCCCGTCGAGGAGCCTGCCGAAGCACCTGGTCGTGCTCGTCGACCACATCGAAAAGTTCGTCGCCGACGCGCGGCTTTACATTGGGAATCATTCGTGTCCTCTCGTGAGTTTTCCCCGACAACACCATGCCGAAAATCGACGTCAACAAGGTCGCCGAGATCCTGAAGAACAACCAGCTCGATCCCACCGTGCTGCGGCGCGTTATCGAGGAACTCAACCTCGCGGCTCAACCCGATCCCGGCGAAGGCGAGAAGGTGCCGGCGCTCAAGAAGCAATTCGTGATTCTTCTCTCCGACCCGGAGGACAAGCTGCCGAAGACCGACTTCGCGGGCTGGGTGTTGCAGATCCCGGAGAACGAGAGCGTCGTCACCACGCAGGAGCGCATTTTCAAGGCGACCTACGACTACAATCGTTCGCGCAAGGGGAAGCTCTACCCGGCGAAGACCGTCGGCGCGGCCCTCGAAAACGTGCCGGCCAAGCATTTCAAGGAAGCGGAAGTCTGGGTGAAGACCAAGAC
>JAEYQF010000381.1 GCA_023410155.1 Verrucomicrobiota bacterium
TCCTTAAAGTGCTCGAACGCGCGGCCCGGCGTCACGAACAGACGCCCCACGTCGATCCCACGACTCTGGCGGCGGAGGAGATCGAGGCGTCGATGGATCAGTGGTTCGCCGAAGTGCTCGGCGAGAAGGACCTGCCGCATGAGCGAATCGCGGTCGAAGGCCGCGTGGCTCTGCTGCTCTGCGACGGACCGAAACGATGGCCGTATGCGTTCCTCGACGACAGGAATATCCCGGATGACTTCTCGCAGGCGCTGCGCGCAGGGGTGATCGACGCGGGACCTGACATGCGCGTGTCGAGCATGGTGCCCCGGCCGATCGACCTCGGAGTCATCCCGGAGGCTGCGGGGGAAACGCTCGAGCGTTTCGAGCGCTGGCCGCTCTTGCGCGCGCTGTTTCTTTGGTTGGTGTTCGCCGGCGCGCTGGCGGGAATCTTCTATGCGACGCGTTGAGGGCGCGAAACCCGGATGCAAGTTTCTCCCATCGAGCTTCTCTCCCGCCAACGGCTGAACCGCCGGCGATTCACGTTCTTCTCGTCAATCTTCGTGCTCACGTGCCTTGCCACGTGGTTCATGGCCGACTTGCTGTGGCACGACGGCCTCACGGGAGTCGAGATCGCGCTGCTGGTCCTGTTCATCATCCTGTTTTCGCAGATTGCGGTGGGTTTCTGCACGGCGATCGCGGGCTTCTATGTCGTGAACCGCGGCGGAGACAGTCGCCGTATCACGGCCACGATCGCACCCGACGAGCCGCTGCGCATGGCATCCACGGCGGTGATCATGCCGATGTTCAACGAGGATGTGAGCCGCGTGTTCGAAGGCATGCGCGTGATCTATCGCTCCGTGCAGGAGACGAAGCAGCTCGAGCACTTTGACTTCTTCTTCCTCAGCGACTCGAACCAGCCGAACCAATGGATCCAGGAGGAGCTCGCGTGGGTGGAGCTGTGCAAACAGGTCGGCGGCTTCGGGCGCATTTTCTATCGGAAGCGGAGAAACCAGATCAACAAGAAGGCCGGCAACGTGGCCGACTTCCTCCGGCGCTGGGGCAAGAGCTATCGCTACATGGTCGTGCTCGACGCGGACTCGATCATGACCGGCCAGGCTCTTGTGCAACTGGTCGCGTTGATGGAGAAAAATCCGACGGCGGGCATCATCCAGACCGCGCCGCGCATCGCCAACGGCGAGACGCTTTATGCGCGTGTGCAGGCGTTCGCGAATCGGCTCTACAGCCCGCTCTTCCTCGCGGGCCTCAACTATTGGCAGCAGCACGACGGCAATTACTGGGGCCACAATGCGATCATCCGCGTGCAACCGTTCATGGAGCACTGCGCGTTGCCCGACCTGCCGGGCACGGAGCCGTTCGGCGGCCGCATCCTGTCTCACGATTTCGTCGAGGCTGCGCTGATGCGGAAGGCGGGCTGGGCGGTGTGGCTGGCGGGTGACATCGAAGGCACCTGGGAGGAAGGTCCGCCCACGCTTATCGACAGCGCGAAACGCGATCGGCGTTGGTCGCAAGGGAATATGCAGCACACGTGGCTGCTCACCGCGAAAGGCTTCAAGGCGGCGAATCGATTCCACCTTTTCACGGGAGTGATGGCCTACCTGTCGTCTCCGCTTTGGCTGCTGTTTCTGATTCTGAGCACGATCAAAGCCTTCAACACCGTGACGGGCGAACCCGAGCTCAGCTCGCCCGGAGGGGGCGGCAGTTCGCTCGGGTATCCGCTGCAGATTCCGGAGGCACTGACGCTGTTCATCTTCACGATGACGCTGCTGTTTTTGCCGAAGATTGTAAGCGTCCTCGTCGCGACCGGTGATCGTGCGGAAGCGGAGAGATTCGGCGGCCGAGCACGGCTCGCCCTCAGTGCGATTTTCGAGATCGCGATCTCCGTGCTGCTGGCGCCGATCAACATGATGTTCAACTCGAAGTTCGTGCTTTTCACCCTGCTGGGGCAGGGCGTGTCATGGGTCACGCAACGTCGTGGCACCGAGGAGGACGGTGTGGACTGGCGGGAAGCGATCATCACGCACGGCGGGCAGACCGGTTTCGGCATCGTGTGGGGCTTGTCGGCTTTGATCCTGCTCCCGACCTTCTTTTGGTGGCTCAGTCCTGTGCTGCTCGGACTGTTGGTTTCCATCCCGCTCTCGATTTTCCTCAGCAAGACCAGCGTGGGCGTGAGGGCGAAGGAACTGGGACTTTTCCTCACGCCCGAGGAAACACAGCCGTGCTACGAATTGCGGCGGCTTCGGCAGAACCTCGCGGAGTGCTACCGCCACCTACGGCCGTTCGAGCCGTTGCGGTCTGATTACGGCCTGCTCCAGGCGGTTCTGGATCCCTACGTCAATGCCATGCACGTGGCACTGCTGCGGCAGCGCCGCGCAACGGACGAGGCACGCGAGTGGTTTTCAGCTTTGCGAGAGAAGTTGCTTCGCGAAGGACCGGGCTCGCTGAACTCGAAGGAGAAGATGGCGCTGCTGCTCGATGCGGAGTCAATGATCTGGCTGCATCGCGAGCTGTGGAGCTGCCCGGCCGATACTCTGGCGGAGTGGTGGAAGATGGCGATGCGCCAATACAACGTGCTCACGTCCACGCCCACGAGCGCGCTGTATCGGTGACGTGTTCTCACCGAGTCGGGACGAAGTGCGGATACGGTCGGACCAAAGTCCGGACCAGGTCGGGTCACGGCGCGCCATGCGTCGGAACCAGGTGCAGGCATGGCTAATAAAAAAAGCCCGAGGGGACGCGGGGCTCCACCTGACGGATGGTTGAATCGCTCCACTCAGCGTGGAGGCAGCATCCGGCCGAACTCGGCCTCGACGCGCACAAATTCCTCCTTGAGGCGGGCGACGAGAGCCTCCGTGCCAGCGACGCCGCTGGTTTTGGCCTGTTGCTCCAGCAGCTCGGCGACTTCGCGCAGTGCGGCAGCGCCGACGTTGGACGAACTGCCTTTGATGCTGTGCGCAGCGCGCGTGAAGGTGTTGTTGTCGCCGGCCGCGAAGCTCGTCTCGAGCTCGGCAATCCGTTCAGGTGTATCCGTCAGGAAGATACCGACGATCTCGCGGAGGAACTCGTCGTTGTCGTCGGGCGTCAGGGCACGGAGGTTTTCAATGGCCTGCGCGTCGATGACTGGAGCGTTGGACATGGGAGGAGCGTGGTGTGTAAGCAGTTGGCCGGCAAACGGAATCACCCGGTCGGCTCGGGTGCCCATTCGAAGGAGGTGTTGGCCTCGATCTCTTCGATGGTGGTGAGCCCGAGAAGCACCTTCTTCAAGCCATCGTAGCGGAGGGGGCGATAGCCGACCTTGGTGGCGGCACGGGTGATTTCCTGGGCGGTGCGGCCTTCCGAGATCAGGGTGCGAATCTCTTCGGTGATGAGGACGAGTTCGTGAAACGCGACGCGGCCCTTGTAGCCGGTGCCTCGGCAGGCCATGCAGCCGCGGCCGCGGTAAAACGGCACTTCCGTCAGGCCTTCCTCCACGAAATATTTCTTCAACACGTCGCGGCTTGGATAATAGGCCTCCTTGCAGTTGTCGCAGATCTTGGCGGCCAGACGTTGGGCGAGCACGCCGATGACGGAAGGCGCGACCATATAGGGCTCAACGCCAATCTCGATGAGGCGAACGATCGCTTGTGCGGCGGTGTTGGTGTGGAGAGTGGCGAAGACGATGTGGCCGGTGAGGGCGGCTTCGGTCGCGATCTTGGCGGTTTCCAAGTCACGGATTTCACCGATGAGGATCGCGTCGGGGTCCTGGCGCATGAGCGCGCGCAGGATGAGCGAGAAGTTCAGGTCGATGTGGCTGTTGACCTGGCTCTGGGTGACGCCCGGCAACTGGATTTCGATCGGATCCTCGATGGTCGAGATGTTGATCGAGTGATTGTTGATCTCGTGAATCGCGGCGTAGAGCGTGGTGGTCTTGCCGGACCCAGTCGGACCCGTGACGAAGATGATGCCGTTGGGATTCTGAATGAGGCGCTTGAACGGCTGCAGGATGGTCTGCGACATCAGCATCTTGTCCAAGGTGAGCATGGTCTTGCGACCGCTCATCGCGAGGATGCGCACGACAGCTTTCTCGCCGTAGGCGGAAGGGATGGTGGAGACGCGGAAGTTGGCGGTCTGCGAGCCGATCGTCATCGAGAATCGGCCGTCCTGGGGGAAGCGCGATTCGGCGATGTTGAGGCCGCAGAGAATCTTGAGGCGCGAGATGACGGCGCGGTGAATCTTGCGTGAGTAGGTGGTGATCTCGCGAAGGTTGCCGTCGATGCGGAAACGAATGCGACTGAGAAGCTCCTGGGCCTCAATGTGGATGTCGGTGGCGCGTTCGCGGAGAGCGAAGTAGACGATCTCGTCGAGAATACCGGCGAGGGAGGTGTTCTCCGCCAGGGTGGCGAGTTTCTCGCCTGCGAGGTCGGGCCGGTCGAAGAGATGGGATTGCTCCAGCTCGGAAAGACTGTCCTCGAGATTCTTCTCGGTCGAGTAGTGGATGGAGATCGCGTCTTCGATCTCGCGCGGCAACGCGAACACCGGGCTGACCTGCACCTGCGCGATCTGGCCGAGCCGCCGCATGAGTTCGGCGTCGCCGGGCGTGGCGCTGGCGACGGTCAGGACGCCGTTGACGACATAGAGCCCGATGACACGCGCCTTCTTGGCGATTTCGACGGGGAGAAGCCCGACGGCCTCGTCGGTGATGACCGAGGCGAAGGGATCCACGTAGGCGACGTTCATGGTGTCGGCCCACAGCTTGCAGGCATCGTCCTTCCCCACGTAGCGGGAGTCGACGATCGCTTGGACGAGTTCGGGCACGTCGCCGAGACGCTCGTGGAGCTCCTTCACCTCCCGTTTCCAGCTGAAGCTGGGGAGGCTCAGGATGGTCTGCAGGAACTGCTCACTTCTTGGGTTTGACACGGCGGGGAGCCACTTGGGGTTTGAAGAGCTTGCCGATCTCGTTCTGCGCAAGTTTCTCCATCGCGAAGGAGCCAGAGGCGCGCTCCAGCTCGAGCTCCCGAAGCATCATGGGGAGCGAGTAGCGCACCTCGGTCGCGCGGAAGGCGGAGGCGGAAGGATCGGGGTTCATGGGGTGGCGTCAGCCGGGTCCGACTCGAAATACGTGGCGACAGTCTGGGCGATGGACCGAGCGATCTCTTCCTTCGGCGTGTCTTTGCGGATGTAGTTCACGGCGCCGTGAGTCTGCGCGTCCTCCACCGTCTGGCGGTTTGCCATGGAGGTGAGCATGACCACGAGGCACTCGGGATCGACTTCTTTGAGACGACGCAGGGTCTGGAGTCCGTCCATCACGGGCATGCTGATGTCCAACAGCACGAGGTCGGGGCTCTCGCGTTGGTAGATCTCGACACCTTCCTGGCCGTTGCTGGCCTCGAGCAGGGTGGGGTTGCCGAGCTGTTGTTTGATCACCAAGCCGACGAATTTCCGGATGTGCGCCTCATCGTCGATAAGCAGGATCGTGCCGTTGAAGTTCATGCGTGGAAGGGGAGAGTGACTCGAAACTCGCACCCGCCGTGCGGCAGGTTCTCGGCTTCGATGGACCCGCGGTGAGCGTCGACGATCTTGCGACAGATGGCGAGTCCCAAGCCGGTGCTTTTCTCGCCGGCAGTGGGCTTGGTGGAGAGCTGGCCGAAATCTTTGAACAGCTTGTCGCGCTCGCCCTCGGGGATGCCCGGCCCCTGATCGCGCACCGCGAAAATGGCATCGCCGTCGCCCCGGGAGAGCACGGCATGGATGAGGGAACCGGGAGGCGAGTATTTGACGGCGTTGGAAAGCAGGTTGTCGACGACTTGCTGCATCTTGGCCGGATCGATCCGAGCAATGACCGGGGTGGCGGCCGCCTCCAACTCGATGCGCGTCTTTTTTTTCGCGGCTTCGATGTTCGCGAGGAACACGCTCTTCTCGACCAGCTCGCTCCAGTTCTGATCAGACGCTTGGATCTTGAGTTCGCCGGACTCGATCGTGGCGACGTCAAGGAGTTCGTTTACCATCACCAGCATCGACTGGCTCGCGGCGTGGATGGTGTTGACCAAGTCCACTTGATCCGGCGTGAGCTCGCCGACGACGCCGTCGCGGAGGAATTCGGCCAACCCGCGGATGGAAGCGAGAGGATTGCGCAGGTCGTGCGCGGCCATCCCGAGGAACTTGTTCTTGGCCTCGTTGGCCTTGCTCAGCTGGGCGACGAGGGTCTTCTGCTGCTCGGCCAGTTGGCGGCTGATGAGATGCGTGCGGATGCGAGCGAGAACCTCCTTGGCCTGAAAAGGCTTCGGCAAGTAATCGAGGCCGCCGGCCGACAGGCCCTCGACGACATCATCGGACGCGCTCTTAGCCGTGATGAAGATGATTGGGGCGCAGTCTTCGCCATGCTGCGCGCGTAACGCTCGGCAGGTGTCGAATCCGTTGATCCCGGGCATCATCACATCCAGCAGCACCAAGTCGGGGTGGAAGTTGGGATAAGCCTCGATCGCGGCCTCACCCGAACTCGCGTCCGCCAAGACGTATCCTTCCGTCTTCAAAATTCCGCCGAGGATGCGGATGTTGAGACGGTCGTCGTCGACGATCAGGATTTTCCGACCTCTAAGGGTCGGAGCTGGGAGGGTGGCGCTCTGCTCCATTAATACTTCGAATGAGTTGTTTCTTCGGCTCAAAGCGCGGTCGGCCAAAGCGGAAATTTCACGGCTGCTCCGGGCCGCGCGTCGCTCAATCCATCCCGATGTATCAGCGGATGCCCATGCGTTGATGTTTAAACTTGCTGCCCGGTGCGCCGAAGTGTTCCGTTCGCCTCCACTTTCTATGGCCAACTGCTTTGTCTTCTCCTCCGAGTCCGTCGGTGAAGGTCACCCGGATAAAGTCGCCGATCTCATCTCGGACAGCGTGCTCGACGCGTGCTTGAAGATCGATCCCACCAGCCGCGTCGCCTGCGAGACGATGGTGAAGTCCAACATGGTGATCCTCGCTGGCGAGATCACCATCCCGAAGCTGCAAGATAAGAAAAAGGGCACGACCAAGCCGATTGAGGCGGCGATCAATCTGAACCAGGTTGTTCGCAACGCCGTTCGCGAGATCGGCTATGTGAACGATGACGACGTGTTTCACGCCGACACCGTCTTTATCAACAACTACCTCACCGCCCAGTCGCCCGACATCGCGCAGGGCGTCGATGCGAAGGGAGCCAAGGGCAAGAAGACCGCCGAACAAGGCGCAGGCGATCAAGGCATCATGTTCGGCTACGCCTGCAACGAGACGCCTGAGCTCATGCCCACCCCGATCATGTTCGCCCACCGTTTGGGCCGGGAATTGACGAAGCTCCGCAAGGCCGGCGCCGTGAACTGGCTCCGCCCCGATGCGAAGTCCCAGGTCTCGATTCGTTACGAAAACGATCGTCCCGTAGAGGTCGTCAATGTCGTCATCTCCACGCAACACGCCGACGGGGTGTCGCACGCGCAGATCGAAAAATTCGTCATCGAAAACGTGGTGCGCAAGGTTCTGCCGACTGAGATGCTCACGAGGAAAACAGAGTATCTCATCAACCCGACCGGTCGCTTGGTGATCGGCGGACCGCAGGGCGACTCCGGTCTGACCGGGCGTAAGATCATCGTGGATACTTATGGCGGCTGGGGCCGTCACGGCGGTGGCGCTTTCTCGGGCAAGGATCCGTCGAAGGTCGATCGTTCTGCCGCCTACATGGGTCGATGGGTGGCGAAAAACATCGTCGCCGCCGGCCTCGCGTCGCACGCCGAGATCCAGTTCGCTTACGCGATCGGTCACCCGCATCCCGTGTCGGTCCGCGTTGAGACGTTCGGCACCGCGGAGCTCGGCATCTCCGACGAGCAGATCACGGCGGCCGTCCAAAAAGTTTTCAGCTTCAAACCCGCCGACATCGTCGCGCAGCTCGATCTGCTTCGCCCGATCTACCGCCGCACGACCAACTACGGACACTTCGGCAAAACCGGTCTGCCTTGGGAAAAAACCGACAAGGCCGCCGCCCTCCGCGCCGCGATCAAGTGATCCGCGGCCATCCTCAACCCACCGCCCGCCCTCCACATCGCCACCGCTACCGCTGAAACCAAATCCCCCGATTTTCTCGTCAAAGACCTCTCGCTCGCCGACTGGGGCCGGAAGGAAATCTCCATCGCCGAACACGAAATGCCCGGCCTGATGGCCGTGCGAAAAAAGTTCGGCCCATCCAAGCCGCTGGCCGGCGTGCGTATCACCGGATCGCTGCACATGACGATCCAGACCGCCGTGCTCATCGAAACGCTGAAGGAGCTCGGCGCCGACGTGCGCTGGGCCTCGTGCAATATCTTCTCGACGCAGGATCACGCCGCCGCCGCGATCGCGCAGGCCGGCACGCCCGTGTTCGCCTGGAAAGGCGAAACGCTCGAGGAATACTGGGATCTCACGCTGCGTGCCGTGTCATTCCCCGGCGGCAAGGGCCCGCAACTCGTCGTCGACGACGGCGGCGATATCACGCTCCTCATTCACAAGGGCTGCGAACTCGAGGAAGGGAGTGACTGGGTGAATACACCGTCCGCGTCGCATGAGGAGCAGGTCATCAAGAACCTCCTCAAACGCGTCCACGCGGAGAACCCGCTCAAGTGGACCACGCTCGTGAAGGAGTGGCGCGGCGTTTCCGAGGAGACCACCACCGGCGTGCACCGGCTCTACCAGATGCTCGAGAAGGGCAAGCTGCGCGTGCCCGCAATCAACGTGAACGACTCCGTCACGAAATCGAAATTCGACAATCTCTACGGCTGCCGCGAGTCGCTCGCCGATGGCCTCAAGCGCGCCACCGACGTCATGATCGCTGGCAAGGTCGCGTGCGTCTGCGGCTATGGCGACGTCGGCAAAGGATCCGCGCACTCGCTGAAAGGTTTCGGCGCCCGCGTGATCGTGACCGAAGTCGACCCGATCAATGCGCTTCAGGCCGCGATGGAGGGCTTCGAGGTCAACACCGTCGAGAGCACGCTCGGCCTCGCCGACATCTACGTTACCACGACCGGCAACCGCGACATCATCACGCTCGAACACATGCGCGCGATGAAGGACCAGGCGATCGTGTGCAACATCGGCCATTTCGATAACGAAATCCAAGTCGACCGCCTCAACACCTCGGACGCCAAACGCGTCACGGTGAAGCCGCAATACGACATGTATACCTTCCCGCGGGGCAACAGCATCTACCTCCTCGCGGAAGGTCGTTTGGTGAATCTCGGCTGCGCCACGGGCCATCCGTCGTTTGTGATGTCGAACAGCTTCACCAACCAGACGCTCGCGCAGATCGATCTTTGGAAGAACAAGGACAACTACGCCGTCGGCGTTTACCGCCTGCCCAAGCACCTCGACGAAGAAGTCGCGCGACTGCACTTGGAGAAAATCGGCGCGAAGCTCACGACACTCACGAAGGATCAAGCCGAGTATCTCGGCGTGCCGGTCGAAGGCCCCTTCAAGCCCGACCACTACCGCTACTGAGCGGGAGTGTAGGGCGTTATTGGATACGCGGCGCCCGCAACGGCGCCGCGTTTTTTTCGCCGTGCACCCGCATGCCGGTAGGGCGGGGACTTCGCTCCGCGCCACGGACGCCCGCAGCGCAACCGGGGCGCGAGCGGAGTCGCGGCGGTAACAGGACCAAGTCGAGCCACCGTGCGGCCCAAGTCGAGCCACACTGCGGCCCGAGTCGCGC
>JAEYQF010000382.1 GCA_023410155.1 Verrucomicrobiota bacterium
CCATTGGCTCGTGTTTAGCTCGCGAAAACCCGAATGCTAGCCAAATTCCCGCCGCTGATGAAGGGCCGTCTCATCGCCATCGGCGACATCCATGGATGCCTCCGAGAGTTCGAGGAACTACTCCACAAACTCGACCTCGATCGCCACGATCGCGTGGTCCTGCTCGGCGATCTGATCAATCGCGGGCCCGACAGCGCCGGGGTCCTCGCGCTCGCCCGCGAGGTCGCGCATCTCTCGCTCTTGGGCAACCACGAGTTGCGCCTGCTCAACTACCGAAAAACCGGCGACCCGACGCATCTCAAGAAGGCCGACTACGAGACCTTGAAGCAGCTCGAAGCCAAGGACTGGTCCTACATGCGCGCGATGCCGCTCACGTATCACGATCCTGGAGACAACATCGTGCTCGTGCACGGCGGGTTCCTCCCCAACCAGCCGTGGCGCGAGCAGCCCGCGCGCATCGTCACGCGCGTGCAGGTGGTCGACAAGACGGGCAACGCTCGCAAACGCTCCGAGGCGCCGCGTTGTCCGCACTGGTCCGAACTCTGGGAAGGGCCGCCTTTCGTCGTCTATGGCCACACGCCGCGCGAGCACGTTTCGCGAGCGAAGTGGTCGCTCGGCATCGACACCGCCTGTGCGCAAGGCGGCTATCTCACCGCGTGCATCCTGCCGGAGAAGCGGATCGTGCAGGTGCGCGCGCACGAAAAATACTACCACGGTTGAACTGCGCGTGACTCCGCGCTCGGGAGCCGGACCGGTGGGGCGTGCGGTTTTGACTGACTCCACCTTCATCCGCCGGCACAGGAACGGCTGGTGTCAGGTTCGGTCGGTTCGGCACATGAACCTGTTACTCCTCATCCTCGTTCTTCTCCTGTTGTTCGGCGGTGGCGGTTTCTACCTCGGCGGCCCCGCTTATGGTGGCGGTGGCCTCGGCCTGGTTCTTCTCATCGCGCTCGTGATCTACCTCATGGGCGGATTCCGCGGCCGGCGCTGAGCTCCCCCCGGCAGGGCGGGAGCAATCCTCGCCCTGCCTCGCTCAAGTAATCCGCATCAACTCGCGAAGCCGCGCGCACACCGTGGGATTTCCCGCGATGTAAAAGATGCGGCCCATCTTCAGATTGAACTCGCGCAGCGGAAACTGCGGACCGTTCAGAAACTGAACCTCCGCGCCCCCCGCGAGACACAGGGGCACCGCGGCCGCGATATCCCAGATTTTCACGTTGTGGTCCACCACGCCGCCGAGGATGCCGACCGCCACATACGCCAGGTGCAGCGTGCTGCTGCCGAGTCCGCGGATCTTGAAATTTTCCACCAGCGTGGCGGCGTGCTCGAGGTAACGTTTGTCGTAGGGGCTGTGAAACCCGAGCAGCGTCTGCGCGTTCGGCGGCGTGGAGATCGCGGAGGCCGGTCGCTCGCCGTCGAAGACCCCAAAGCCCGGTCCGCCGTGCATCAACACGCGGCGACTCAGGTCATAGATCACGCCGTAGACGGGTTGTCCGTTTTCGTAGAGGCCGAGGGAGATCGCACAATGAGCGATGCCGAGAGCAAAGTTGTTCGTGCCATCGATGGGATCGAGGATCCACACGAAGCGCGCGGTCACGGGAATCGGCGCGGGCGCCTGCGTCAGTTCCTCGCTGAAGAACTGATCCTCCGGAAACGCCGCCGACACTTCGCTCTGAATCGCTTCCGAGATGGCGATGTCCACCTCCGTGACGCGCGTGCCATCGGCCTTCCACATGCTCGAGGCGCGGCCAAACGCGGCGTGCAGCGTCTCCGTGCGCGCGAGCACCGTGCGCTTGGCGATTTCGATTCGAGCGAGCAGTTCAGGCGAACTCATTGGCCCACGAAAAGCACGAAGCGGGCGAAGACCAAGCTTCGAGTGCGAAACTCCGGCGCGCCCTCCCCGGCTCACTCGTAGTCGTAGAGCTTGGGGTCGCGTGTCGGGGCCGCGCGCCGGGCGCGGAAACGGTGCCGGGCTTCCCTCTCCTCTTTTGTCTCCTCTCCGCGCTGAGGCGCGCCGAAGTCGTCGTCGGGATCGTTCATGCCGCACGGCGATTCGCCGCCCAATTGCTCCTCAAACGACTCGGGATCGGCGCCTTCCTCCAGCTTACGAACGACCTCTTCCATCTCGCCGTCGATCTTTTCGCCTGTGAGTTCGGACATGCGGCGCATCATGCGAGCCATCGCGCGCGGATCGTTTTCGTCGACGTTCGCGAACTCGCCCTCCATGGCCGCCATCGCCGCTTCCATGCGCGCATCCTCGGCGGTCTCGCCTGCACTCGCGTTCTCCGCCGTCGGCGGAGTTTCGTCCGATTTGCCGCCGCCGGTAATCGCAAAGGCCGAGACGACCTTCTGCATGCGATAGGCCGCATTGTCCGGGCACTTCGGCACGGTTTTCCCCTGCGCCAGCGTCTTCGCGTAGAACTGGTAGATCGTGTGATTATCGGGACAATAATACTCGTAGATCGGCATAGTGAGTTCGCGGCGAATTAGGATGCCGGACGTTTTTTGGCAAGCTGGTGCCCGTGCTGCACCACCGGTTTCCCGCGGTGATTGAGTCGATCAAGCACGCTCGCCAGCCGCCGGCGCTTCTCCTCGTCCGCGGCGAACATCTCCAGCTGCTGCGGACCGTCCTCCACCCCGGAGAACTTCACGCTGATCAGGCGCAACGGCAGCCGTTTCTTCCAGGCCTTCTTCAGCAGCGGCGCAATGAACGGGTAGAACGGCGCCTCCAGGTCGGTGCCAGTCTCCAGGCTGTGCGCGTGCGATTCGTGCGTGAAATCTGGATACCGCACTTTCACCGTGATCGTGCGCACCCGCTTCCCGTCTTCCCGGATCTTCGGCAGGAGCTCATCGATCATCCGCTTCGCGATCTGCTCGATCGCCGCAAAATCGCGGATGTCCCGCCCAAACGTCTCCTGCTGCGAATAGCTCTTCGCGTCCTCGCGATCGACGTGCACCGGCCGGTCGTCGCGCCCGAGGGCCATGTCGAGCATGTCGCGCCAGCCGGAGCCGAAGATCGCCCGCAACTCCTCTTCGCTGCGCACACGCAGGTCGCCGATCATGCGCAGGCCGTGGCGTTCGCGCAGTAATGCTTCCGTTTTCTCGCCGATGCCGGGCAGTTTCCCAATCGAAAGCGGCGCGAGGAACTCCGTTTCCGTGCCGGGCGGCACGACCACGAATCCCCGCGGTTTGCGCAGCTTCGACGCGATCTGCGCCACGAGCTTGTTGTTCGCGATGCCCATGGAGACGGGGATCTGCAACACGTCCCAGAGTTTGACCTGCAAGGCGCGCACTCGCGTTTCGACCTCCTCGAGCGTGCCGAATCCGCACGGCCCGAGGTCGAGGTAACCCTCGTCGATCGAGTTGCGCTGCACGAGCGGGGTCACCGATTCGCAGAGATCGAACATCTGGCGCGACACTTTCCCATACAGCCCCGAGGTGTGCGGAAGCAGGATCAGATCCGGACAAACCCGGAGCGCCCGTTGCGTAGGCATCGGTGTGTAAACTCCCGCCGCGCGCGCCTCATAACTCGCCGATGAGATGATCCCGCGCTGGCGTCCGCCGACCGCGCATTTCGTGCCGCGCAGATCCGGCCGGAGCGCCAGCTCGCACGACACGAAGAACGCGTCGGCATCGAGGTGGACGATCGTGGGCGGCGGCATGCCGCGATCAGAGCGTCACCGCCGAAAAAGCGGAGCGGAAAATATCGTTCTAGGCCGACCTGAGCTTCGACGATCCATGCGGCTGCTGGAATTGCGTTCTCCTCCGGCCCTGCCATCTCAGGCGAATTCCGGGAATCGCTCTGCTATGAACCACGTCCGCTCTCTCGCTGTTTGTTCGCTCGCTTTTCTCACCTGCTTCGGGCTCGGGCGCGCCGCCGCCGCGGAGCTCAACATCTTCGCCGCCGCGAGCCTCGCCGATGCCCTGCGAGAAATCTCGCCCACCTACGAGGCGCAAACCGGGGATAAACTCCGCTTTGCCTTCGGAGCGTCGAGCACGCTCGCCCGGCGGATCAAGGAAGGAGCTCCCGCCGACGTGTTTTTCTCTGCCGACGAAGCGAAGATGGACGACCTCGCTGCCGCCAACGTCATCATCCCGGCCACTCGCCTCACGTTGTTGTCGAACACGCTGGTGATCGTCGTCCACCGCGACGGGGGAGCAGATGTTTCCTCACCCGTCGATCTGGCCGGCCCGACGGTTCGCCGCCTCGCCCTCGGCGAAACAACCGCTGTGCCTGCCGGAATCTACGCCCGCGAGTTTCTCGCCAAGGTCGGAGTGTGGGAAAAAGTTCGCGCGAAGGTCGTAGCCCTCGACAACGCCCGGGCGACATTGGCGGCGGTCGAAGCGGGCAACGCCGACGCGGGCATCGTTTACCGGACCGACGCTCAACTCTCGAAGCACGTGAAAATCGCCTACCTTGTTCCGGCGTCGGAGGGCCCGAAAATCGGCTACCCGCTGGCCGTCACCACAGATTCACGGGAACCAGCGGCAGCGCGTCGGTTGGTGGAGTATCTCACCTCGCCTCAAGCTCGCGCGGTTTTCCTCCGTCGCGGCTTTCTACCCGCCGATTAATTTCACGCAGGCGGGACGCTCGGCACCACGTCACAAGTCGAAGCGGTCGCCCTTCACCTGCATCGCGAGCTTCGCGAGCCGTTCGGAATTCCCGCGCACCGAGCCGACGACGAGTTGCTCGCCATCCCAAACGGCCAGGCAGAGATGATCGGGTCTCTTCGCGTCCTTGCGCATCAGGATGAGCACGGCGGTCTCGGCATCATTCACGCGCACCACGGGGACCCAACCACGACGCTCCATCGTCGCCGCCGCCTTGATGAAGGCCGCATCGCGAGCCGAGGTCGTAGAGCTGGCAACATCATACACGCCCACGCTCACGCTGCGCACGGAGCGGCACGCCTCCCGGGCTTCCGACGGCACCGCGTCGATGAACGAGATCACGGCGCGAGCCGTGGTCAGCGCGATCGGGCCCACCGATACCTGCACGCGCGGCGACAACGAACTGCCGAGACTGGCCACCAACTCCTCGCGCAGGTCGGCCGCCTCGCCAGAGAGTCGCACCGCCTGCACCAC
Source organism: Verrucomicrobiota bacterium (assembly GCA_023410155.1). GTDB lineage: Bacteria > Verrucomicrobiota > Verrucomicrobiia > Opitutales > Opitutaceae > Opitutus. The sequence goes on from JAEYQF010000382.1 coordinate 5,086, forward strand.
TGAGATGCCGATCCAAACGGCGGCAGCGGCAAATCCGCCGAGAATCCAAGGCCAGATCCGACGAGAGCGCACGGCCGGTGGAGGAGTTTGCGGAGCATTCATGGCGCGCAGGAAGTTTGTGAGGTTGGATGGGCCTTGAGTGGCTGAGACGCTCAGACGTCCTTACCCTTGGCGTTGAGCTTCAGACCCGCGAGCGGCTCGATGTTGAGGCGCTTGCCGAGCGAAGCGATCTGCTCGGGGTTGATGCTACCGACCACGTTGACCAACACCGCCTGCTTCTGCTCGCCGTCGAGCACGGTCACGAGCACGCCCTCGATGGCGTCGTCCTTGAGCAGCGTGAACACCGCGACATCGGCCGACGTCTCCACGTCTTTCGCAACGACGACCTGCGTCCAACCCTTGGACTCGAGCTGGCTGCGCAGCGCGCTGACGCGCTTCGTGATGTCGGTGCCTGCATCCTTGTAGCCGACGACATTGACGCGGACGTGCTTCAGATTGCGGATGAGCGCCGCGGCTTCCGCGTCTTCCTTCTGCACGAAGACTGAGGCAAACTTGAGCAGCGAGGACTGCACATTGACCTCGACGAACTGGCAGCCTTCGACGGGCTGGAATTTCCCGAAATCAACATAGCCCGCATCCGCGGCGCGGGCGGAGAAAGTCGCGAGAGCGAGCGTGGCGGAGACAGTGGCGAGGCGGAAGAAACGGTTCATGGCAGGAGTGATGTTTGAGGTTGTGGAGTCGGACGAATCGTCCGACGCCCTAGCACACACGAGATGCGCCGATAGTTGCAGCGAAGTGCATTTTTCCTCCTGCACATAGAACTTCGTTCGGCTTGCGCGAGTGCGGCACACCACTCAGCCTCGCCGCTTTATGGGACGCCAATGGCTTCACGCGAAACGCGCGATCGTTAACCTCAAGAAGGGTCAGCTCGTCGGCAAACTGGTGAAGGAAATCACCGTCGCCGCCAAACTCGGAGGCCCCGATCCCGACGCCAACGCTCGGCTCTACGCTGTTCTCGAAAAGGCCAAGAAGGCCAGCGTCACCCGCGATGCCATCGAGCGCGCCATCGCCAAGGGTGCCGGCACCGGCGGCGATAAGTCCTCCATGGAACACGTGGTCTTTGAAGGCTACGCGCCGCACAAGGTGCCGGTCATCGTCGAAGTTTACACCGACAACCACCAGCGCACCGCGCCCGAGATTCGCGTGCTCTTCAAGAAGGGCGTGCTCGGCGCCGCCGGCAGCAACAAGTTCCTCTTCGACCACGTCGGCCTGGTCGAGGCCCACCACTCCGACGCGAACATCGACCGCGAAGCGGCTGCGATCGAGGCCGGTGCCAACGATTTCGAGGCGCTCACGCATGCGCAAAATGACGACATCCCCGAAGGCCACGCCGGTGCGCGGTTCATCACCGAGCGCACCGCGGTGCACGCCGTGTCGACCTGGCTGAAGCAAAACGGCTGGTCCGTCGTCACGAGCGAGATCGGTTATCTCGCGAAAAATTATCCCGAACTCGATGACGCCGCGCGCGCGGAAGTCGGTGAATTCCTCCAAGCGCTGGAAGACCACGACGACGTGCAACGCGTCTGGGCGGCCGTGAGGTAATCTTCAGCGCAGGCTGGCGCGAGTCACGCCACAGCGTGGCTCGGGTCGTGCCACGGTGCGCACCGGGTCGCACCTGTGTTCGTGCGGACTTCCGCCTTAACGCGTCGCGTTCGGAGAATGAGCCCGGTTGGGCATGGCGCGGTTACCGGTCGAAGGTGAACTGGCCCGCACATGCGCCCGATCCGCTCTTTGCACCGGAGCGGCCCGCCGAACCTCCGGCGAACGTCCTGCCCCAGCGCGCCGTTCGAGATTCGGTGCCGGACGCGGCGGCGACTCCGGCGCACGGCGAAGCTGCGAAGCGGTCTCGCGGCCAGGCGCGGACGGACGGACACTCGTCGCGGGCGGCGTGACTTGGTTTCGTCCGCCGAACGCGGGATTGTTGCGCGCGGGATTCGATTGCGGCACTCGCACCTCGGGAGCGACGCGGCTCGGCGTATTTGTCTTCACGTCCGGGCGCGGTCGGGTGACAGGCGCGGCCGTCGTGGTCACGTCGGGACGGCGTTGGCTCGTCGGACGATTTGCGACTTCCGAGTTGCCGCGGTTGCCGCCGGGCACTTGCGGGCGATTGCCAAATTCAGGTCGGCCGGGGCGCGGATTGCCGCGTTGCGGGCCATTGTCGGCGTGCAGATTGCTTCCTCCGGGCGGTCGGCGATCCGGACGATTCTGCCACCGGTCGCGGTCCGGCCGACGTTCTCCAATCGGGCGTGGACGAGAGATGTGGTGGCTCCAGCCCGGGTGATGAGGACGCGGCCGATGATGCGGACGCTCGTAACGCGGACGCCACGCGTGGCGCGGTCCGTCATGCCAATGACCGGGGCGACCGTGATGCCAGTAATGCGGGTGCCAGTGATGACGATGTCCGACGTAGATCACGCGGCTGTGCCAGTCGCACGAATACACCAGCCAGCTGCCCACGCTGAAACCGAGCCCGAAATAAAGCGGCGATGAGGTGTAGTAGCGGCGTTCGACGAACACCACTTCGGGATCGTAGCGCGGCACATAGATCACTTCGCGCTGCGCCGGGACGATCGCGATCGTGTTGGAGTCTTCGACGATCACCTTTTGTTGCGGTGTGTCGGCGAGAGCGCCGTTGGCCTTCGCCTTGCCGCGGAGCCGCTGCATCGAGGCCATGACGTCACCCTGCTGCGCGAGGTAAGCTTCGCCGAGTTGGCGGGTCCAAGCGAGATTCTCATCCATCCACTGCACCACCTCGGGATAGCGCGCGAGAGCGCGCACCGAGTCATCCCAAGGCTGTTCATCGAGCTTGTCGACATCGCCACCATCATCGAGATAGCGGGCGGCGAGCACGACGTCCGATGGGTAGGTGGAGGCGGGCAAGATGATCGCAACGAGCGCGTCAGGATACAACGCGATCGGGCCGAGCAATTGGTCCAATTCTTCGGCCTTCAGCGGATCGGCCGGCGCGACCGCGGGCGCAGTCGTGCTGGGCGCGGCCACCACGGTGCCGCCAGTCTGCGCCCACATAGGAGACGCAAACAAGAGGCACGCGCTCAGAGAAAGGTAGGCGCTGGTTTTTCTCATGGGGTAGTTGATTGCCACACTATGACACAACTGTGCCCCTCCGTGTGCCTACTAAAACCGACGCAACTCCCTGCCCCGTCGCAGCCGCGTTTCAAACCGGAGCCGCGGCCCGCCACTTTGCGAGCGCCTGGCCGGTGAGAGAACGCTCTGCGCCCTCAATCTCGGCGCGCGTGCCAGCGAACACAATCTCTCCTCCCTCGCGTCCGCCACCGGGGCCGAGATCAATGACCCAGTCAGCGAGGTTGATGACGTCGAGATTGTGCTCGATCACGATGATCGTGTTGCCCGCGTCACGCAGTTTGAAGAGCAGGTCCATCAATTTCTGGATGTCGACCCAGTGCAGGCCCGTCGTGGGCTCGTCGAGGATGTAGAGCGTGCGGCCCTGCTGGCGTTTGCTGAGCTCGAGCGAAAGTTTGAGACGCTGCGCCTCGCCGCCCGAGAGAGTCGTGGCGGATTGGCCGAGCGTGAGGTAACCAAGTCCGACCGCTTCGAGGGTCTGGAGTTTGTCCATGACGCGCGGGATGTTGCGGAAGAGTTTGATCGCATCGCGCACAGTGAGCTCGAGCACATCCGCGATGGATTTGCCGTGAAACAAAACCTCGAGCGTCTCGCGATTGAAGCGACGTCCACCGCAACTCGGGCAAGGCGCGTAGGCGTCGGGCATGAACTGCATGTCGAGCTTGATGACGCCATCACCCTGGCAACGTTCACAACGACCGCCGCGCACGTTGAACGAGAACCGGCTGGCTTTGTAGCCGCGGACTTTCGCGAGCGGAAGTTGCGCGAAGAGGTCGCGCAACAAATCCAGCAAACCCACATAGGTCGCTGGATTGGAGCGCGGGCTGCGGCCGATCGGCTCCTGGTCGACCTGCACGAGCTTCTCAAAAAAATCGAGGTTCTCGACGTGGCGGTGTTTTCCCGGAAGCGTTTTGGCGCCGTTGAGTTTTCGCGCAGCGACGGCGGCGAGCACGTCGTTGACGAGCGTGCTCTTGCCCGAGCCGCTGACACCGGTGACGCAAGTGAGCAGCCCGATAGGAAAACGCGCGTCGACGCCCCGCAGATTGTTCGCGCGGGCCTCACGCACGGTGAGCCACGCATCGTCCGGCTCCTTCGTCTTCGCGTCCTTCAGCACGCCGAGTTTGCGGGCGAGATACGGGCCCGTGCGCGACATTTTCGCCGAGAGCTCCATGCAGGCCGCGGGTGTGCCTTGAAAGAGCAGTTCGCCGCCTTCGGTGCCGGCTTCCGGGCCGAGTTCGATAATCTCGTCGGCGAGTCGCATCGTGTCCTCGTCGTGCTCGACGACCAGGACGGTGTTTCCGCGATCGCGAAGCGCCACGAGGGTATCGAGCAGCTTCTGATTGTCGTGCGGATGCAGACCGATGCTGGGCTCATCGAGCACGTAGATCACGCCCATCAGGCCCATGCCGAGTTGCGTTGCGAGGCGCACGCGCTGCGCCTCACCTCCGGAGAGCGTGGCGTAGTCGCGGTCGAGCGTCAGGTAGCTGAGGCCGGTCTCGAGGAGGAAATGGAGGCGCTGCTCGATGCCGTTGACCACGTCACCGACGGCATCGTTGTCGGCGAACGTCTTCACCACCTCGCGCGCAAACGTATGCGCCTGTCCGACGTCATGCGCCATGAATTGCGGGAACGAAAGCCCTGGCGACTCGTCGCCCGCGACGCGAATCCGGACCGCTCCGCTGCGCGCATTGAGTCGGGTGCCGTGACATTCCGGGCACTCCCCGCTCACCATAAAGCTGGTAAGTCGCGCGCGGAAGCCGTCGCTGTCGGTGTGACGAAAACTGTCTTCGAGGTCGGCGATCACGCCAGGAAAGGACATGGCCTTGGCCTCTCGCATCCGGCGCAGCTTGAACGCGAACTGCCGTTCGCCGGCGCCAAACAGCAGCGCCTGCCGCGTCTCCTCGGGCAACTTGCTCCAAGGCAGATCCGCATCGAAGGGTAGTTGCTCGGCGAGCTGCTTCAGCAGCGCGTTGTGCTTGATGATGAGATTCTTTCCGCCGATTCGCCACGGCTTGATCGCGCCTTCACGCACGGACTTTTCCGCGTCGGGCACGATCAACTCGGGCACGAATCGCAGCTTCCGCCCCAGGCCGCCACAGGTCGTGCACGCGCCTTCGGAGTGGTTGAACGAAAAGTGTCGCGGCGTGAGTTTCTCGAAAACATCGCCGCAAATCTCACACGCGAGCGACTGGCTGAGCGGGATCTCGCGCCACGGAGATTCGGCCGATTTCTGCGCGAGCACGATGGCGCGGTCCTTGCCCTCGCGAAACGCGAGTTCGAGCGAATCGGCAAGGCGACTGCGCTGGTCGGCATTGGCGACGAGTCGGTCGACCACCAAGTCGACTGCGATTTCCTGGGTGCCGCTGGGCAGAATCTTCGGCTCGTCGAGATTTCGGACCTCGCCATCGAGCCGCACGCGCTGAAATCCGCGCTGGCGAAGCCGGGGCAGTTCCTCGCGCAAGACACTCGGTTTCGCGCGCATGGCGGGCGCCAAGAGGATCACGCGCTCACCCGCACACTCGGTCAGGATGCGTTGCACGTTGTCGTCGAGCGAACGTTGCACGATGCGACCGCCATCCTTGGGACAGTATTGTTCGCCACACAGCGCCCACAGAAGTTGCGCATAATCGGCGATCTCGGTGGCGGTCGCGATCGTGCTACGCGGCCCGCCGGCTCCCGTGCGCTGCTCGATCGCCAGCACCGGCGAGAGACCGTGGATGAAATCGACGTCGGGCCGCTTCAGTTGATCGAGCGCCTGGCGGGCCTGCGTCGACAGGCTTTCCATGTATTTACGGTAGCCCTCCGCGTAGATCGTATCGAAGGCGAGCGACGATTTGCCCGAGCCGCTGGGCCCTGTAATGACCACGAGCTTCCCCCGCGGGATTCGCAGTTCGAGGTTCTTCAAATTGTGTTCGCGAGCGCCTTTTACGTGGATGTGGGTCGCAGCCTGCATGCGGTTGAACGCGCAACTTACGCGAAATCCGCGCGCGTCAAAGGGCTAAGTGTGTTCACCAAGGCTGCGCAGTTTTTGCCAAGTTTCGCTGCGCTTTGGTTGTTGAGAATCGCCACCTGCAAACTTTGTTCTTCGAATCGCACCGGCGTCACTCAGAGCCGGCCCAATCCCCAGGCCATCCGCTATCCTATGAGCAAACCCGAGTTCTCTCGCGAGCGACGCCACACCCCGGAGCGTCGCGCCACGTTGATCGCCGCGCTGATCGCGCTGGCTGTGTCTCCTGTCTCCGCCTTTCAGTTCTCCGCCGGCGAACTGAAGGGCAGCTTCGACTCCACCTTCTCGGTCGGTGGGCTCTACCGACTCAGCGATCCGGACCCCGCGTTCTATGGCACGAGCAACACCTTCAACGGCGTGCCCGGCCGGCAGAACTCGGTCAACGCCGACGACGGCAACCTCAACTACGGCCAGGGCTGGGCCTCGCTGCTGTTCAAGGGCTCGCACGATCTCGAGCTGCGCTACCGCAACTTCGGCGCGTTCGTCCGCGGCTACTACTTCTACGACGCCGAAGCCAACGAGACGGAGCGCACCGCGCTGTCTTCCGATGCGAAGAGCAAGGTCTTCCGCGGCGGCGAACTGCTCGACGCCTACGTGCTCGCGAGGTTCACCGTCGGCAACGACATGCCCGTGGATGTCCGTCTGGGGCGCCAGGTTCTCAGCTTGGGCGAGAGCACGTTCATTCCCAACGGCATCAACGTCATCAATCCCGTCGACCTTTCGAAACTGCGCACGCCGGGTTCCGAATTGAAAGAGGCGCTGCTGCCGGTGTTCATGTTGAAGGCGTCGATCGGCGTCACGTCCAACGTCACGGTCGAACCCTTCTGGCTCCTGCAATGGCGCCACAATGAGATCGAGCCGGCGGGCTCCTACTTCTCGACGACCGACATCGCCAGCCGCGGCGGTCGACGCGTTTACCTGGGCTTCGGCTCCCTGCCAGACACCGGCGTGCTCGGCGCAGTGCCGCGCGCCGACGATCGCGATGCCGACGATCTCAACCAATACGGCGTCGCCCTTCGCGTGCTCGCCCCGGGGCTGAACGACACTGAGTTCGGATTTTACTACGCCCGCTACAACACCCGCTCCCCGGTGATCAGCGCGATCACGCCGACGGGCCCGATCGACGTCGCATTCGTGCGCACGACCGCCGGCCAGCTGGCGCAGCAAAACCTGGCGCCCGCGATGATCCAGGCGGGTTTCCCAGCCGCCGGTGTGGCGGATGCCCTGACCACGCTGCTCGGCGCGGCCTTCACCGGTGTGCCGCAGGCCGCCCTGCCCGCTCATCTTCAACCGTTCTACCCGGGAGCTCAGTCCATCGCCTCCGGCGCGGGCCGCATCGGGCTGCTCAACGCCGCAGCTTCGGCCCGCTACTTCCTCGAGTATCCAGAGGAGTTGGACATGCTCGGCGCGAGCTTCAACACCTCCCTCGGCAACACCGGCATCTCGTGGCAGGGCGAGGTGTCCTACAAGATGGACGTGCCCCTGCAGGTCGACGACGTGGAGATGCTCTTTGCGACGCTCTCGACGTTGAACCCGGTCTTCGGCGCCAACAATCAGGTCGGCAGGTTCCTCGGAGAATATAACCGGGAGATCTCGGGCTATCGCCGCCATGAGGTGTGGACCGCCCAGTCGACGCTGACGAAAGTCTTCGGTCCGATGCTTGGGGCCCAGCAATTCTCCCTCGTCGGCGAGGTCGGCGG